>WFUL01000046.1 GCA_015484985.1 Anaerolineales bacterium
GTGTACATTCACTATGCCCTGAGTCTGGCCAATCCATGGCCCTCGTTACCAGGGGCTGTCCTCATCTTCTTGGCCACAGCCCATATCCTTTCCCTCCGGGAAGTCGTCCATGCATCCTGGTGGATGAGCGGGGTTCTGGGGGGCTTGGGTCTCTTTCTGTTCGCCATTTTTCGACGTTACGGGCGCGCGGGGTGGGCCGCCGTTTGGGCCCTTCTGGGGCAGACGGGCATGTATACAACGGCCTTTGTCACCTGGTTGATGGACGATTTTCCCCCTGCCGATTTCCAGTTTCTCTTTAGTGAAGCCGTTCTCGGCCTTTTGCTCGGAATGACCCTCGGGAGTGGCATCTGGGTCTGGCCTGGGGTGGTGGTTATGTCCCTTTCCGTGGCTATCGCGGTCATCGCCACTATGGGGGGCACGGGCGTACTCCTGGTGGTTTGCGGTACTGGACTTATCCTCCTGGGTATAGGCTTGTACGCGCTTTACCGTCGAACCCGGTCGTGACTTCCTGTCAAACCCCCAGGAGTTTTTCGAATTCTCATGACACTTCGGACTCCACTGGTTTGTCCTGGCAGATACAAGATGCCTTCACTTAGGCCTCTTCTCCCTTTCGGTCCCCATACCGGGTCAGGCCTACCCCAACGATGCGAAAATGCGACTTTGAAACGACCTCTGTTAGAACATGAAAAACGCGTGTTGAACACCCCTCCAGGTAGGCATTGCACTGTGTTCATGGTATCATGCAAGTCGTCAGACCGTTACACCTAAGGAGGTGGGTGATGGGTACGCCCATTGAGAAAATTGAGGGAATTGCAGAAGTTTATGCCCGAAAACTGGCCGAGGTCGGTATCACTACAGTGGAGGACTTGCTGGAGAAAGGTGCCACCCGAAAAGGTCGACGAGATTTGGCCCAGCGCACGGGGATTTCCGAAAAGTTGATTCTGGAATGGGTCAATCGGGCCGATTTGTTCCGCATCAAAGGCATTGGGGAGGAATACAGCGACCTGCTGGAGGCCGCGGGCGTGGACACCGTAGTAGAACTGGCCCAGCGAAATTCGGACAATCTCTACGATACATTGGTATCGGTCAATGAGGAGAAGAAATTGGTGCGACGCCTGCCTTCCCGGGAACAGGTCCGGGACTGGGTGGAGCAGGCGAAGAATCTTCCCCGTGTGATTGAGTACTGAAAGGGTCTTCCTCGGCCGACTGTTGTGTCGGCCGAGGAAGAAAGAGATTATGCGGTGAGCGGCTTCATCGCTTGTCACATGGTCTTTTCTTCCTTCCCTACGGCATAGTGCGAGGACTCATTCCTTTTTTGGGCGTTGCCAGACCCATGCGACGAACCGCCAGACAATCCAAATCACGCCCCCGATGATCATCAACAGGGGCAGGACGAAGACCACCAGCCAAATCCCCAGAGTGGCCAATCCTTGCAGGGCTCGTACCAAAGCCCGCACCGCAGTTTTGAGCACCGCCAGGGGAGACCAGGTATCGGGTAGAACGGGAGGTTGCACCTCTTTGGGTTGGAGGTTCACTTCAACTAAGGCAAACCGACTCACTTGTTCTAAGTACCGCTTGCGCCCTTCCAGACGTTCAATCTCCTCCCGCACCCGTGAGAGCTCTCGATGTACGGCCAACAATTCTTCTGTATTACGGGCTTCCTGCAAAAAGTTTAACAACTCTTCTTCAGTGGCTTTCAAATTACGCAGACGGGAGTTCAGGTCGACATACTCTTCCGTCACATCTCGACTCGTCAATGACTCCCGCAACACTTCCAATGCCATGTCCCTTAACTGACTCAACACTTCTTGAAGACGCTCGGCGGGCACACGTATGGTGACGCTGGCCTTGGTGGTACGAGAGCCATCAGGTAAGGAATGCTCCTGTACATCGGACGAGACCACATATCCTCCCATCTCTTCGGCCAGTTGCCACACGTCCTCTATGGCCGCCTTGGGGTCCTCCACACGAAGTTCTATCGAAGCCGTATAAACGATCATGCGAGGGAATTCGGGCAAGGGGGCCGTGCCGGAGCCTTCGACACCCTCGCCCACGGGGGGCACAGGCTCGATGTCCGCGACCCGGGCCTCTGGAAGCGCGCCCATTTCCATTTTGGTTTCTGCGACCAACAGAGAAGCAGGACGTCGCGCGCACCCAAGGCCTGCGGACATCACCAAGGCCGCCATCAACAAAGGGGGCCATCTCCGGATGTTCATCCTTTACCTCCACTTGGAACAACCTCCGGGCAGGTGCGAGTCGTTTTCATTGTAGCAAATACCTTACCGTGATTAGTGGAAAAATAAGGAGATGGGGGCGGCTCCGCCGCCCCCATCTCTCGGACCCTCGATACCGAAAGCCAAGAGAGAAACCTCAAAAGCCTGAAGGTGTATTCGAGGGCGTGGCCGAAGACCCGGGCATCTCCGTTCCCAGTGGTGACGAGGTCTCCTCCTCGTCGGGTGTAAAAGTGGTCGTAGGCGTTGGTGTGGACGTGGGCGTGGGCTCGGGTTTCGGTTCGGGTTGGTAGTGGATGAGCACGTGGTTGCGAGCATCTACAACCCATACCCCATTCATTGCGTCCACGGCGACTCCGTTCACCAAACCCATCTCCCCTTCACCACCCCACCAATAGAGCAACTCACCCTGGGGCGAGAAGACGGCCACCCGGTTGAGCATCGGTACCGCAGCATATACCCGACCCTGGGTATCCACCGCCAGATAGGGCTTGTTTTCCAGATATTCGTCATCCCAGCCCGGCACCTCCCACATATGGGAAAACACATACAACCCCTGGCCCAGGGGCATGAATGCCTGGATGCGCGCGTTCCATGTATCGGCCACATACAACGTGCCATCGGGTCCTATGGCCAGACCTACGGGCTCATCAAACTGCCCCGGCCCGGTTCCGCCGCCCCCAATTTGTTCCACGAACTCACCCTCGGAGGTGAACACCAGCAAACGCTTGTTCCCAGTATCGCTGACGATAACATAGCCCTCAGCATCCACCACCACATCCCGAGGGCCCCAGAAGCTGTAAGGGTCTTCCCCCTGACCAAAGTAGCCCCATTCCCGCAGGAATTCACCTTCGGCGGTAAAGACCTGAATGCGGTGATTCCATGTATCGGCCACATAAACCCGGCCTTCGGCATCCACCGCCAAACCCCAGGGCTCGTTAAAGGTGCCCGGCAGGGGAGTTTCCACCATTTCCTGGGATGTAGGACTTCCCCACAGATGGAGAACCTGCCCATCAGGAGTCAGATGCTGAATGCGATGGTTGAAGGTATCCGCCACGTACAGGGTTCCATCAGGAGCCAGGGCCACATCGCGCGGCCCCTGGAACAGTCCTGGCGCGCTCCCGGGGCCACCCAGCACCACATCGGGGGTCAACAAACGCTGCTTCCCTTGATAGATATCTTCCGGCTCCACTTGAGGAAGGGCGGCCTCACTGACGGCAAATTCCCACATTTTTGCCGCCACATCCTTGCGGATGTACATCCGCATGCGATCGGCGGGCGTCCATTTCGCCAGGGACAGGTCTTCACCCGTAACCTTAGCATATTCGGTAAAGTCCCGATGTAGCCAGATACGCCACAGCGCGTAGCGCATGGACGGGTCCTTGAGGGCATCCCAAATCTTCTGCCAGGTCAATCCTCGGTAAATGTCCTCGTGGGGCCATACCATCCGAATGTATTCAAAGGAATAGAAGTCATCCCCCAGGAAGTTTTCCACCTGGGACCAGTTCTTCACGCCCGCCAGGACCACCGGAACATCCCGCAACTCTCGGGTGGGGGAAGCCGCGTAATAACGGGCCTGAGGATAGTTGCGCAAGTACCAGGAGAAGGGCCAGGAGACCGCGTCGTCGTAGGCCACGGGCATGGCGTCTTTGTTATCGTACAGACGCTCCGCAATGGCTTCGATTTGGTTCATGACCACCCGTACGCCGTGGGCCGAATGGGCGTATACCAGGAACTCGTTGGCCTGGTCATAGTGCACGTAAGTGGCCTGGTACGCGGTATGCCAGGTAAACGCGGCCAAAATCCCGAAGAAAGCCACCACCCCCCATCGCCAGAGGACGGAAAGGGGCCAGGAACGGGCAGTGGCTACGAATGTAGCCAGAGCGACCAGGGCGATAAGCAAGTTGGTGACGAAATCCGCAGTAGCCATGAGCCCGGCCAAAGTCTGGTCCTCAAAAGGTGGCTTGGCCGGGAAGTACAGGGCCCGTCCCACCTGGGGAGCAGCCAACAGGAAGGTGAGGGCGGCCAGAAAGGTCATCCAACCCTTCCGATGCCAGAAATCCCGCCAAGAAAGGCCTTCGAAGACCTCCTGGAACCACCATCCGGCCAGCAGAATCATGGGCAAGGCGATGTGAACGGTGAGCCAGGGCATCTTCTCCCCGGCAATCGTATACGCGACAATAGAGGTCAGGCTCCAAAACAAGAGGAAAGCAAAAGATAAGGAGCGGGAAGTTGGAGCAGGCGAGGCAGCCACCTCGTCCTGAGGGATGTCCAGGGGCAGGGTCCCTTGCACGATCTGGCGACGTTGGGGTTGGACCCAGCGCACCAAACGTCGCAACCCCTGGTGCAATCCCGCCAGTATCAAGGCTAAGAAGGGCAGGTACTCATAAATGGGAATTTGCACCACCAGGTAGTAGTACCAGGGTTGGTTCCCGCGTCGTACGCCTTGCTGTTCCAACCAATATCCCAAGGAACCCAACAAGCCGGAGATGAATCCCGGCCCATTGGTGAACACGGTGGTATAGAAGATAGTGAAAATGGCCCAGAACAGTGCGGCCTGACGCCACCAAAGACGAAAATTCCACAACCATCCCAGGAACACACTAAGCAAGGTAAACAGAAGTACCACGCCTCCCACCCGGTAGAGGAGAGGCGGCTGGAGCAACTCCGGTCGATACTCACCCACGGAAATACCCATCCAACGCAAGGGGAAAGGAGCCAGCATGGGCAGCACGAGGGAAAACTGAAGGAGAATGAGGCCCACGCTGGGCAATCGGCGCAATCGTTCCCAGGTGAAGCCCACGATAAGAGCCCCCAACGCGACGGCCAAGGAAAGGCCCGCGAGCCCTCCAAAGAGCATCATCAGGAGCTGAACCGATCGGGCGAAGCCTGAGGTTTTAACGGGCACCTCTAAGGTCGGCTCTGGCGCGCCCTCGGGTGCGGGGATGATTTGGGTTTCCACCCGCCACACGGTTCGGGTCATGGCCCACAAGGAGAGGGTCAGCATCAGGGCCAAGAGACCCAACAAGGTAAACAGCAAAAACGAGCGTTTCCATTGGGGGCGCGTCCAGGGCATCCGACCCACTTCGTCCAGGGCCACCAGGGCGAGGAAAACCAAAGCCTGCGCGGTGTAAATGAAGGCCGTCTCTTTCGCCGTGAAATGAAGTACCGTGGCCCCAGTGAGCCAATAAAGATAACGGGGCTCCCGGGTTTCCAGATAGCGTAGAATCGCCCACCACGTCACCACACCGAAGAGCATGACAAAGGCTTCGTTACGGGCATAACGGCTGTAGTAAAGCATGAAAGGGGAAATGAGCATGAGGAAGGCCGCCACCAGGGTACCGTAAGGCCCCAGGTACCTCCGCCATCGCCATAAAAAGACCACGGCCAGAATCCCCGCGATGGCATGGGGAAGACGGGCGGTGAAATCGTTGTCCCCAAAGAGGAAATACGACAGAGCCATCAAATGGAACTGCAGGGGACCGTGCATCATGGGGGTGTGCTGGTAGCCGCGACCCCGATAGAGCAACCAGGAGAAATACGTATGCAGGCTCTCATCGTGGCTTTGGACCCGCATACCCAGGTTCACCAAACGGGTCACCACCACCAACAGGATGATGAAACCGAAAACCACCTGGCCCCAGGTCACAGACACATGGGGCCAAAGGCGGCGTTCCGTCCAGAAACGAGGAGCCGGTGTCGCCATGCACGCCTCCTTAGGGAATCACCCATGAATGTACCAGGATGCACGGAGGCAATTGTACCCGATGGCGATGGGAGAAACAAAAAAGCGGGGAAATTCGAGAATCCGTGAAGTTGTTTCAGTTCCATAAGTGGGCGTAAATGAAGAATCTATAGGGTAGCCCAGACCGGGCACGGAGCCCAAAAGTAAGGAAAAAAATGATGAAGCAACGGCTTCGCCGTTGCTTCATCATTTTTTCCTTCCCGCTCGCGGTCCTGGGCCCGGTCAGCACAATGCCATCACCCTGGGAAATGGCTTGGTGGACCTACCGCGCATATCGGCCAATGGTCAGGACAAAGAGCATCACCTCGTGCAAAAGGCGAAGAAATACACCAGGCCCGGCCTTCTTCCGAAATCAGACACCGCGCTTCCGACGAAGATGAATCTGGCACGTACCTCCCCGCGGGTGTCCAGTCAGATCGAGCTCAATCCCGGAAGATAAGCACTCGACGGTACGGTTCGGTGCCTGTGGACCTGGACCTCAGGTTGGCCTCGCGAGCCATTTCGTGCTGCATACGCCGAATTTCGGCTGGTGCCGGAGGAAGTTCCACCATACGCTTGCCCTTGAGCACCGCGTCAATGGCCTTTTGGGTGATTTCCACCACATCGTCGATAGCCAAATCGTCCATGTCATCAGCTTCTCGCAGGTGGAAGAGGTCCCCCAAGAAACGCTCGATTTGCGCGGTGGTGTTGGACTTGAGCACGTAGATGGGCAACCCGCGGGCCTCCGCGTCGGTGATGGCCCGCTGACGCTTGCGGTAGTAGGACCGTAGCGTGACCATGGCTTCCGCGTTGCCCAAATCCCGCACCACGACCGCGGGCACGTCCAAGCGCTTGGCCACCCGCATCAGCCGGTCCCGGGAGACACCATAAGGGTAGATGCGCACAGGCTCTCGGGTGGATGCGGTGATGCCCAGGGTTTCCAGTTCCCGCTCCTCTTCGGTCTGCTGACCGTTGCCTCCCAGTGGTGTACCGCTCGCGGTGGCGGTCGGCATCCGGTACCAGGCTTCGTCTTGCCGCCGCGGACCTTTTCGATCCCGACGGGTCATCCCCGGAGGCGGGGTCAGGCGCTCAATGTGAATCTGACCGTCGGCGTCCCGATACCGGAGCTCGGGTTGGACCGGGTAGCCCCGGAGCAGCGCGTCTACCGCCTCGGCCACGTCCCGATGGACGATCAGGCGGTTCCGGTCCTGGATTTCCACCAGGATGTCGAAAGTGGGCGGCGCGCGGCGCTCCAGTACGGTCTTCTGGGTGCCTCGACGACGAGCCTCTTCGTCGGATAGGGTAACCGATTCGATACCGCCCACCAGGTCGGAGAGGGTGGGGTTCAAAAGCAGGTTCTCCAGGGTGTTGCCATGCGCGGTGGCGATAAGCTGCACACCCCGTTCCGCGATGGTACGCGCGGCCATGGCCTCCAGTTCCCGGCCGATTTCGTCGATGATGATGACCTCGGGGTTGTGGTTCTCCACGGCTTCAATCATGACTTCATGCTGAAGGGCTGGCGTAGGCACTTGCATCCGCCGCGCGCGACCAATGGCCGGATGAGGCACATCGCCATCACCGCCGATTTCGTTGGACGTGTCCACGATGACCACCCGCTTAGTTTCGGCCAGGATGCGGGCCGCCTCCCGAAGCATGGTGGTCTTGCCTACACCGGGCCGGCCCAGAAGCAGCACGTTCTTGCCGCTCTCGATGAGGTCCCGGATGATGTCCACCGTGCCGTACACCGCGCGGCCGACGCGGCAGGTCAGGCCCACGATGTCGCCCCGGCGGTTACGGATGGCCGCGATGCGGTGCAGGGTGCGCTCAATGCCCGCCCGATTGTCCGCGTCGAATTCGCCCACCCGGTCCACCACGTACGCGATTTCCTCTCGGGTGACCTCTCGGTCCCGTAAAACTACCTCCCCCCCCTGGGCGAAGCGCGCCGTGGGAACCCGGCCCAGGTCCAGGATGACTTCGATAAGGTCCTCCTTTGGGCCGGCCTGGCGCACCGCGTCCCGAATGTCAGGTGGCAGAACCTGCAGCAGGGCCTCGATGTCCCCGTGCGGGTCCAGTTGCAATTGAGATTGCTTTTGCTGTTGCGTTACCTGTTCCTTCATCATCGTTCGACATGTACTCCTCATGAAAGACTTTCCAAGGTTTTTGCCGCTTTAAACACAACAAAAACGGTTGGGGGAACCAACCGTTCTCACCCAGAGATTCACCCTCTTCATTGCGGCACCCATTAGTTTACCCAGAAAACAGCAAATGACAAGAGGGGGCTGGAAACTTCGCCGCTTGTCTTTCCTCAAAAAGGCCCTATAATAAGCAAAGCCGTTTTTGTGAATTTCCACACGGAGGGAGTCCTGGAAATGCAACCCCGATCAATTCAGGCGCGATTGGAGCGTCTGTTACCCAAAGTCCAGCGTCCGGCCCGGTACACCGGCGGGGAATTGAACCAGATGGTGAAGGCCTGGGCCACCATGGACGTTAAAGTAGCCCTGGTGTTCCCCGACATTTACGACCTGGGCA
>WFUL01000047.1 GCA_015484985.1 Anaerolineales bacterium
CGCCAGGGAACATGTCCTCTCCCATGCCACACCCGCAACCCATGTACGACGAAGCCCAAAGCCGGCGCCAGGGGGAAAAGCACGGGGTACAGCAGTCGGACCTGGAAGAGCAACGAGGACCAGGCCACACCGAAGAGCCAAAGAAAAGACGCCAGGAGGATGAAGGGGAAGGCCGCTTTCCGGTAAGCCGCCCATGGACCTCGACGCCCCCAACGGGGCCACCAGAAGGCCACCCATGGAATCAAGATGAGCCACCAGGGACCGATGCGAGCATCCACGTAGGACAGGTCGCCGTAAGCCAAAATCGTGCGGAAGGGAAGCCAGAGCCACGCCTCCAGGCGCAGGCCCAAGCCCGTTCCCCCGCGACCGTACCAGGCCACCAGAAACTCGTCCCAAAAACGTCCCCCGAAAAAGAAAGGGAAAACGGGATTGCCCATGTACACGGCGTTGCGTACATACCACGGTGCCGCCACCCCGAACGCCCCAATCAGAAAGACCCTGACCCGATGCCATCGCGTCCGACGGCTCCCCAAAAGGAGGCTCACCATCCCGGCTACCGGTAAGGCCACGGCTGTGTACTTGATACTCAGGGCCAAACCCGCGGCGAGACCGGCCAGGGCCGCGAAACGGCCATCCTCCTTCCCTACCCGATGGACCCGATACAGGGCGTACAGCGCGGCCAAAACGTAAAAGACCAGCGCGTAATCCGTGTACGCCCAGGAGGCCAGCAGGGGCAGAGAGGGCATGGTCAGCAAAAGCAAGAGGGCGTACCGGGCGGGAAAGGGTCCGAACACCTCGCGCGTCCAATGAAAGACGAGCAGGAGGGCCCCCAGGGTCCAAAACGCGTGCAGGATTTTGGCCCCGCTCTCCGCGCCCAGGGCCAGAGGCCAGAGATTGAGGTAATCGACCAGGCCGGGGTTCCAGAAGTGGGCAATGGGAATGGGGACCAAGCGGCCCTGCTGCAACAGCCATTCCGGCAGGGCCAAATGGTACATGAGCGCGTCAAAAGAAGCGGGAGGCAACAGGGCCAGAAGGAGGATGAGCCCCAGGAAAGGGAGCAGAAACCAGGGTACCGAACGAACCACCGCCGTTATGTCGCGTCGGAAATGGGAGGAATGGGTTCTCATCACCCAACCTACCCCCACGAGCGCCATCGTCCACAACCCCACCAGCACGGGACGGGTCACCCAGCCCAGGATGGCCAGAAGCAGGGCCAACCACGACCAAAAGGCCATGCCCACGAAAGTCCGATAGAGAAAGCGAACCCCAACCGGCAAAGGGGGCCAGGACAACCACCGCTCCAATCCCCATCCCGCCACCCATCCCACCAGCAACATGCCCCCGACGGTCACCAGGACCCATACATGACGCAACAGGGCCTGAACCAGCGAGAGAGGTAACGGACGCTGGGCTCCCCAGACCAACAGGAGCAATCCCACCATCCAGGCAAGGAAAAGGGGCCGGATAAAACGTCGCAACATCATGCCGTAAGTTCACCGATGCATACGTTCGATTTGGTCAGCCGCCTGATACATCCCTCTCGCAAACCGCTCTCTCCGCTCTCTGAGCGTTTTGGCTGCCATTTCCTGAAATCCACCCACCGCGAGGAAAACAGCGGATAGCACGACCAAACGCTCGTCAGGAACCATGCTCGGGTCGGGCTCCAAAACCTGACCGGCGCCAATTGTGCATCCAAGCCCCATGAGCAATCGCCCTAACCCCGGTAACACGAGCAACATCAAAATCAACTCCCCGGCCAGTCGAAGACGTTGACCAAGGGTTGGTTGACGACGGATAACCTTCAGGTAGGGATGTTCCTCCTGGATACCCTGCGATAGAGGCGAAACGACCCTGGCCGGTTCCCATGACATGAATTTGGCCCACGCGCGGAGAAATCGAAGGGCGCCATAAAAAGCCAGCGCCACCCCGCCGCCCATCACGAGCGGCTGCATCACGGCCAAGACGAGCGCCGTCCAACGGTGGGCACGGAAATAGGGGAACACAGTTTCGTACCATAGTGACCACAGTACACTGAATCCTGCCACCGCAACCGCCACCCACCCCAGGAAGGTGGCCCTGGGCGATAGCCTGTCTCGTACGAGAAACCAGGCGACCAGAAAGAGGGAAGCATACATTACGACGAAAATGAGAACAACCTCAAGCCAATCTGGCATGACGCCAATACCTCAAAACGAACGGCCCAACCAACGAAACACAACCCAACCGCCCACAATACCCACCACGGCCATCGAAACGAAGGCCCGCCAGAGGGCCCGGCCTAACTCCCGGGATCCCGACATGCGTGCGATGAACCCCTTGACCAGGGTATTCGTCACCGCGGCCAGAAGAATGGCCATCACCGCGACCGAGAGGACCAGGGTCTCCTCGGCAGCCAACTGGGCCACGGACAGGGTAATGGCATCCACATCGGTGAGCCCTGCAATGGTGCTGGCCAAGTAAACGCCGGAGGAACCGAACCAATGCTCCAGCACCTTCACCCCGATTTTGACCACGGCAAAGGCCAGGCCGAATTTAATGGCCGTGCTCATTGCCAGAGGATGTTCAAGGCTCAGACCATCGTCTCCGTTTTGCACCTTTCCCCGGAGTTGCCGCTCGAAATACAGCACCCAGGCGAGTCCCATGACGAACATCAGGCCCAGGGGCGGTACAAGCCAGGGGACCAACTCGGGGTACACAACCGCGGCCAGAAAGACGATGCGCGGAAGCATGATGCTGGCCGCCAGAAGCACGCTCTGGGCGTAGTACAGGGAATGAGCCGGCGCCTCACGGCTGCGCGCTGCCATGCTTAAAGTCACCGCTGTGCTGCTGACCAGACCGCCGATGCCTCCGGTCCAGCGGCTGCCCCGGCCCGCTCCCAACCACTTCATCAATACGTAGCCGACAAATCCCACCCCCGAAATCAGCACCACCATCATCCAAATCTGGAAGGGATTGACCATGTCCCAGGGGTCCACGGTCCGGTTGGGCAACAGGGGGAGGATAACAGCCGAAACCAGGGCGAATTGAAGGGTAATGCGGATGTCCTCCACGGACATGCGCCGGATGAACCCGTGGAGCTCCGCCTTGACGGCCAGAACCAACGCGGTCACCACCCCCAAGGCTGCGGCCACATCCAGCCGGCCCTTCATCACCAGGGCCCCCAGCAAGTAGGTCAGCAGGGCCGCAACCTCCGTTGTAATGCCCCCCGCTTCCCGGGTAATCCACAGGGCACCCCAATAGCCGGAAATGGACAACAACACCAGGCCGAAGAAGACCACCAGGCTCGTCCAGGGTCCCCAGTATTGCTCCATGTACGCGGCCACCGCGCCCAACAGGGCGATGAGGGAGAAGGTGCGCACTCCCGCGAACTCGAAAACCCCTTCCTTCTGTTGCACGAACTCCCGCTCTAAGCCCAACAAAGCGCCAATCAGCAAGGCGGCGCCAAACTGCCACCAGGGAGCGAATTCGGTAAGCACATCCACAGAGCGCCTCCTCTCCGTTTCAAGGCTTTATCCAGCGGCGAACATCGCCTTCCCGTCGTGTGAACCCCCGCGCGTCCAGGTGCTCCAAAAAGACCACCACCAGGCGACGGGACGAGGACAACAAGTCCCGCACCTGGGCAACGGTCAGTTGTCCATGTTCCTGGAAGAATTCTCGGGTTTTGGCCAACCAGGTCTCATAGGTCTCCCGGTCCAGCACGTATTTCTCGTTCAGGGGAACCAGCCGACCCAACTCCACCAGGGCCTGATAGGCTTCCTCTCCCACAGCCTCGATGCACTCTCGAACGGTCGGAGGGCGGGCCTCTTCCCGGAAACGTGCTAACAGGGCCTCCACCCGAGGTTGGACGGAAGCGGGAAAGTACGGTTGATGGCCGGGCAGGGCCACGCGTTCGCCATGCAAGACGAGATGCCCACCCTGGACCTCTTCCTGAATCCAGCGCTCGAACAACGACCGGGGAAGGCCCATGCGGGCCTGGAGTTCGGCCAGGGGCATACCGCGGCGCATGGGATATCGGAGGTGATAGCCCTGCGCCCATTCGAGGGCCTTTTGGCGCCAGGTATTCAGAGCCTCAAGATGAAGCCAATACACCTCGGTTCCCGTTTCAATACGCCGCGCCCAGCCCGCGTCCTCCCCCCTCTTCAACGCGTCTTCCACCGCCTCCCGGGGTAAGGTCAGGAAATCGAGATCCTCCTTTCGCACAAAGCTCCGTTCCTCCAAGAGCATCTTCACCACGGTTTCGACATCACCATGGTAAAGCGCGGCCATACGGGCCAGGGCTTTCTTATCCCAACGCCGGTATCGTACCCGGGGGTGGGCGTCCAGCACCATTCCACCGGCCACCGTGGCTTCCGGGGAAGGACGGCGCAGAATGAAACGGTCGCCATACGTCACCACAATAGGCTCTCGTAGTTCCAGCTGGGCCCACCCGGAAGTCCCGGGAGCCAGTTCCTCCGCGCCCAGCAAGCGCAACCGGGCCATGACCTCCGAGGTCCACACGTACAGTTTGAGCCACTGGTTGTGGCGAAGGGGCACCGGGGCTTGAGGCAGGACACGCAAATGTACATCCACGCGACGGGTGGGACGGTAGGTCCCCGGTCGGACGACCACGTCGCCCCTGCCCAGATCCTCTTTCGCCACACCGCTCAGATTGAGGGCCGTACGCGCACCCGGCCGGGCTTGTTCCCGGGGCTGGCGATGGGTCTGAATACCGCGAATGCGGGCTCGCAAACCTTGGGGAAGAATTTCCACCTCCTCACCCAGGAAAAATGAACCATCCATCAGAGTTCCGGTCACCACTGTGCCGAACCCTACCAGGGTAAACGCCCGGTCAATGGGAAGGCGAGGGCGACCTAAGTCGGGACGCTTTGGCACGCGGGCCAGTTGCTCGACCAAAGCCCTGCGCAGGGCCTCCAGTCCCTGACCCGTGCGGGCCGAAACCCGTACAATGGGGACCTGCGCCAGGGATGTCGGTTGCAGTAAGGCCCGCACCTCGTCCTCCACCAAGTCGAGCCATTCCTCATCGTCCACCAGGTCAATTTTCGTCAAGGCAACCAGCCCGGTGGACACCCCCAGCAAGTCGAGGATATCCACATGCTCCCGGGTTTGAGGCATCACGCCTTCGTCGGCGGCCACCACCAACAACACCACATCCACACCCCCCACCCCGGCCAGCATATTGGCGATGAAATCCCGGTGACCCGGCACATCCACGATGCCTACCTCCATGCCCCCCGGTAAAGTGAGGTAGGCAAAACCCAGGTCAATACTCATTTCCCGCTCCCGTTCCTCTTTCAGGCGGTCGGGATGGGTGCCGGTCAGGACCTCGACCAGGGTGGATTTGCCGTGGTCCACGTGGCCGGCGGTGGCCAAAACGCGAATCACGCGCCCTTCAGGGCCTTGAGCATCCGTTCGTACTCTTCCAGCCATGTACGCGCCATGTGGTGGAGGTCTTGCAAGCGTTTTTGGGTCTGCTCCTGCAACATACCCAGGTCGTCCTTAATCTGGACCAACAAGTC
>WFUL01000048.1 GCA_015484985.1 Anaerolineales bacterium
AACAGGGCCCAGGTGATGGCGTCCAGCAGGCTGGACTTTCCCGCGCCGTTGGGCCCGCTGATGCAGGCCAGGTCGAAGGTGGTGAAATCCAGGGTTTGGGGACGGTGGTAGGAGAGGAACCCGCTCAGTTCCAGTTTCACGGGAATCATGGTCGGGCCCCCTCATTCACCCAGGAGTTGCACGACGACCCGGCGTTGTCGGGGGCGGATGTCGAAATCCACCAGAATGACCTGTTGCCAGGTGCCCAGGGTCAGACGGCCATCCACGAAGGGGATGGTCAGGGAGGGCCCCAGTAGGGTGGCCCGCAGGTGGGCGTGTCCGTTGCCGTCGCCCCAGCGCAGGTTGTGGGCATAGTCCCGGTCGGCGGGAATCCATTCCTCGAAGAGGCGCTGCAAATCCTGCACGCATCCGGGCTCGTATTCAATGGTGCTGAGCCCGCAGGTGGAATGGGGCACGAACAGGGTCGCGATGCCCTGTTGCAGGCCACTTTCGGCCACGGCCCGTTGCACGGCATCGGTGATGTCCAGCACGTGGGTGTGGCCCTGGGTTTGCAGGCGCAGTTCGCGAGTCACCACCGTCATGGCCGATCGCCTCCGTTGGCGAGGATGGGCGCGACAGGCATGATGAAGGGCTCCGCAGGAGCCGCCTTCAGGGTGCGCAGAAGATGGGTGTGAATGCGCTCCAGCCATTGGGGCTGGGCCACGAAGTCCACTTCGTCCGCGGGGATAATCATCACCGGACACAGGTGGAAATCCCGAATCCAGGCCTCGTAGCGGGCGTTGAGCTCTCGCAGATAGGCGGGGGAAATCTTGCGCTCGTAGGTCCGCCCTCGGCGGGCGATGCGGGCCAGCAGGGTGGGCACAGAGGCCCGCAGGTACACCACCAGGTCCGGCGGGGGAACGAGGTCCCGCAAGGTCTCGTACAGGGCCCGGTAGGTTTGGTAGTCCCGGGGACTCATATGGCCCTGGCGATAGAGGGTTTCCACGAAAATCTCCGCGTCCTCATAGATGCTGCGGTCCTGAATCACGATGCCCGGATGATGCGCAGCCTCCTGGTGGATGCGCAGCCGGTGGGTCAGGAAGAAAATCTGGGAATGAAAACTCCATCGCCGCATGTCGGCGTAGAAATCTTCCAGGTAGGGGTTCACCGCCGCGGGTTCGAAAAGGGGCGTCCATCCAAACCGTTCGGACAGGGCCTGAACCAGCGTGGACTTGCCTGCGCCGATGTTGCCGGCCACCAGGATATGGGCTTTCATCCTCACCTCCGAAAGACCTCAAAGGTCGGTTGCGCGATGGTCTCCCGTGCGCTGGCTTTCCCCCGAACGTCTCACAGGCCGAGGACCGTGGTCCAGAGCCACCGTGCAGGTGGTCGAATGCGAAAGGGGAACGTCGTCCTGGGCAGTCGCTATCGCCATGGGTTCGGGGCCAATATATGGGAGTTCACTTTCGTTGTTCCCGATTATACGGGATTTCGGGATTTCCGGAAAGGTGCCAGAACTGCTGTTGCATACCCATATCTTGCAAGGTCCAAATCGAAGTTATTTCCTACAAATCTCGCGTAGTCCTGACCGGGTTCAGGACCGGAAGGGAGGAATAAAGTGATGCAGCGGCGGCGAAGCCGCCCCATCAACTTATTTTTTGCTTTCCTGAGGTCCCGTGCCCGATGAGGGCTACAGTGTCATTGTCCTATCTCACAGGAGAATTGGTGTAAGGTCAGGCTTACCGGGCCAGCACCCAGAGGGCGATGCGGGGGGCCAGGTGCACTTCGAGGAAAGCGGCCAGGACGAACAAGGGAAGGACCACGCCCAGGAAGACCTTGGCCCATCCGGCCAGGCTTTCCAGCCAGAATTCTCCCAGGCTCTTGTCCCGAACCGGTGTGGCCAGCAGGGCGCCGAGCCGCAACAGGGACGCGCCGAACAGCACGATGCCGGGCACTTCCGCGATGCCGTGGGGGATGACGAATCCCAGCAGGAACTCCCCGGGATTCAGGACCCCCAGCTGATGGAAGTAGGCCATGGCCCCTCCCAGGATGCCAAAGGGCATCATCAGGACCAGGAGCCCTCCGACGCTGAAGGAGAACAGGCCCAGGAGGGTGGCCAGGAGCAAGGCGCGCAGGTTGTGGAGAAGGATGGCCATGGGCACCAG
>WFUL01000049.1 GCA_015484985.1 Anaerolineales bacterium
CGGGCGAGGTCCTCGGCTGGATCGAGGTAGCGGCCCGTAAAGCCGCGCGCGAAGGACGGTCCCGCCTGCGCCAGGTGCTGGCCCAACAGGGATATCCCCTGCAATAGGTCCTTCCCCGGAACGTGCATCATGGGTTGCCGTCGGGCCCTTTTCCTCACAATCGGTTTCCTCGGGGTTCTCTTGGGATGCGGCACGTCCCCCTTGGCAACGGCTGTCCCAACGCCTGGGCGCAGTCCCACTTCCCTCATGCTCGCCCCGTCGGAAGGTGCAGTTTCCTCGCCAACCTCCATACCCTCGGTAGTCCCAAGCCCTTCGCCCTCCCCCGCCTTCACTCCTACCCCTTCCTGGCCCGAGCCGAATCAACGCCATGACCTAGAGGTCCTCTACACCCCCTATTGGCAACGCCTGATCGTCCAACAGCGTCTACGCTACACAAACACCACCGAGGAAACCCTCCAGCACCTTCCTTTGCTCGCCCCGGCCCTGACCCAATCCTACATCACCTTGGAATCGGTGGAATCTCCAGGGCGCACCTTAACCTCCTCTTGGGACTGGAAGCGATGGCTTCTGTGGCTCACCCTGAATCCCCCGCTGGAACCCAATAAAACGCTGGACCTACGTTTGGAATACTTTCTGGACCTGCGCCCCCTCCGCGAGACGCCGGAAGACCTGACGAAGCCCATGACTCAGGGCTACACGCAGATTCAGGTCAACGCCGCGGAATGGCACTTCCTCATAGCCGCCTATCACCCCCGCCTGGGATGGCTCCTCCCCCAGGTCTGGCCCTTTGGGGAATTCATGGCGTATCCCATCGGCGACTATACCGTCCGCCTCCAGTTCCCTAAAGGATGGCAGGTAGCCCACAACGGCCAGGTCATCCCCTGTCCGGAAACCGACACGGAAGCCAGCCTCGTCCAGGTATGCTTCCAGGTACCGCGTGGGCGCCAGGCCGTCTTCTCCCTCAGCCCGGTGTACGAAAAATGGACCCGGAAAGTCCCCTCCCGACGAGGAACGCCCATCCAGGTGGAGGCTTACCTCTTCGCTGGAGACCGGGACAAAGGGGACCTGGTCCTGGAAGTCCTCCGCCAGGCCCTGACGCTGTTCGAAGAGATCTACGGACCTTACCATCGGGAGCGCATGGTGTTCGTCGTGGGCGATTTCCCTTTCAGCATGGAGTACGACGGCCTTTTCTTCGTGCGCCGCTCCTTTTTCTTCGACGACCCTCAGGAGCGTCTGACCGCGGTCACCGTCCACGAAGTGGCCCACCAGTGGTGGTACGCCCAGGTCCACAACGACCCCGGACGAGGCCCCTGGATGGACGAATCCCTATCCGCCTACAGCGAAGTGCTGTACTATCAGACCTATCTCCCCCAGCTCCTGACCTGGTGGTGGACGGCCTACTGGGAAGGACTGGAGCCCGGACAGGGGCCCATCGACCGTCCCCTATGGGAATACGGGGATTACTTCGACTATCGGAGCCTGGCCTACCTCAAAGGCGCGACCCTTTGGCAGGAGATTCACGAAGCCCTGGGTGATGAAGGGTTCCGTGCCTTGATGCACCGCTACGTGCAGGCCTATCGGGGTCGGGTCGTTCTTCCCGAAGAACTGAAAGCTTTCTTGGCCGACCAGCTCCCTCCCGACCTCTGGGACCGCATTCAGGACGCGTACTTCACCCCGTGAAACCGTCATCCTTTTGCAAGGAGGAACCCCATGACCTTGAAAGCCGTCATCTTCGACTTGGGAGGTGTGCTCATCCGCACCGAGGACCCCCGTCCGCGGGCTGAATTCGCAGCCCAATGGGGGGTGACCCCCGAGGAACTGGAATACCTGGTCTTGGAGGGACCCAAGGGGACCGAGGCTCAGATGGGCTATCTCCATCCCCGGGACCTTTGGCTCTACGTGGCATCGGAGCTGGGTATCCCCAATCCGGACCCAGAAGCCATGGAGCAGGCCTTTTGGGGAGGCGACCGTTTTGATATGACCCTGGTCGAACTCATTAAACACCTCCGACAGCGATACAAGGTGGGACTTCTAAGCAACGCCTGGATCACCCTCCGGGAGTGGATCGAGCAACACACCCCCCTGG
This sequence comes from Anaerolineales bacterium, assembly GCA_015484985.1. Taxonomy (GTDB): domain Bacteria; phylum Chloroflexota; class Anaerolineae; order Anaerolineales; family DRMV01; genus S139-71. The sequence continues at coordinate 2,087 of WFUL01000049.1, forward strand.
CCGGGCTGTTCCACGCTATGGTCATCTCCGCCGAGGTCCATCTCATGAAACCCGACCCGCGCATTTACGCCCGTATGTTGGGGGAACTGGGTGTCCTGCCCCAGGAGGCAGTCTTCATCGACGACCGACCTGAGAACGTGGAAGGCGCCCGTCAGGTGGGCTTACACGCTTTTCAGTTCACCTCCACGCCTGAGGTTTTCCAAAAACTCCGAGCACTAGGGGTGGCGGTCCCGAAGGAAGAAAAATAAATGGATGAAGAGGCGGTAGAGCCGCTACCTCCATTTATTTCCCCCCCTCGGTCCTGGGCTTGGACAGGACCATGCGAGATATACCCAAAAAACAACTTCAGTTTTGGGTCTCACATGTAACTGCCAGGGTTTTTATTTTGCTAGCGATAAGGATGAAGGACCCCAAAGGGAAGCCTTTGAGGCGGTCCCGTTCGCTTAGAACGAATCAGGCCCAGGACCACAAAGGGAGAAAGAAATTGTGTGGGGGGCGGCTTCGCCGTCCCCCACAATTTTGTTTTCCTCCGTAGGTGCTGGACCTGATAAGGCCTACGCGGCCCATGGTGAAATCACCCCGAACAAGACGGGGCTTTGTAAGAACTCAAAAAAGTCCTGATGCGATAGTCGTCAGGGATAGCTGTTGGCAAAGGAGGCTCTGGGTATAATAGAATCACTCGTCCTCTCATCACTCGTTCCCTTTTGGAGGTGCTCTATGCGTCGAAGCCTGTGGATTGTCCTGCTGCTGTTGGCGTGGGTTGCGGTGGCTTGTCAAAAGCAGACCGCGCCGACCCAAGAAGTGACCGAGGCGCCGGCCGCAACAGAAGAGCCAGCCGTGGCGACAGAGGAACCGGCCGCCGCAACCGAAGAACCGACGACCGCCGAAGAGCCCGCGGAGACCATCACCATTGAGGTTTATTACCCCGTGGCCGTGGATGCGCCGATCTCGGACATCCTCAAAGGGTACATCGCGGAGTTCGAAAAGGCCAACCCGAACATCAAGGTCAAGCCCGTCTTCGCCGGTGGATACGGCGACGTCAAGACCACCATCCAGACCACCATCGAAGGCGGCGGCAAGCCTCCGGCCCTGGCCGTCATGCTGGCCGTGGATTTATTCGACCTCATCAACGCGGATTACATCATCCCTCTGGACCAGTTCATCCAGGCCTCTCCCGACGGCCAGGCCTACCTGGATGATTTCTTCCCCGCGTTCCTGGCCAACTCCCGTTACGACGGCAAGATTTGGAGCATCCCCTTCCAGCGCAGTGTGGTGACCCTGTACTACAACGCGGATCTGTTCGAGCAGGAAGGTCTGGAACCGCCTGACAGCTGGCAGGCCCTGGCCGAGGCCGCCCAAAAGCTGACCATCCCCGACGAACGATGGGGCATCCTCTGGCCTTCGGGCTGGCCCTACTGGCTGTTCCAACCCCTGGCCATTGGCAACGGCCAGAACATCGTGAAGTCCCCTACCGAGGTGGTCTTCGATGACCCCCGGGTGATTGAAGCCGTCCAGTTCTACATTGACCTTTCGGCCAAGTACGGGGCCATGCCGCCGGGCGTCCAGAAGAACTGGGGCACCGCGCCCGCCGACTTCGCCAAAGGCGCGGCCGCGATGATTGTGCACTCCAGCGGCAGCCTCCGGGGCATCCTGGAGCAGGCCGACTTCAAGGTGGGCGTGATGGCCGTGCCCGGTAAGGAGCCCGGCACCTATGCCACGGTTACCGGTGGCGGCAACTTCTACATCCTCAAGGGCGTCTCCCCTGAGGAGCAAGAGGCGGCCTGGAAGTTCATCCAGTTCATCACCCAACCTGAATATGCCGCGGACTTCAGCATCCAGACCGGGTATATCGCGGTACGCCAGAGCGCGTACGAAACCGAGGCCATGAAGGCATATATCCAGGAAGTGCCTCAGGCGGGTGCTTTGCGAGACATGCTTCAGTACGCGGGGGCGGAGCTGTCCACCATGAACCTGGGGCAGGTCCGCAACATCTTCCACAACTACCTGCAGGCCGCGTACAACGGGGAAATGACCCCTGAAGAGGCCATGAAGCAGGCGCAGAAAGAGGCCGACGAAGCCCTGGCCATCTTCCGCAATCCGTAACCCCGGCCTTTTGCATGAGGGTGTCCCCATGTGGCGTCGTCTCATTCCCGCGGATGAACGGGGGTACCGAGGTCCTGCCTGGTTACCCTATCTGCTGCTTCTGCCCACCCTGGCGGTGGTCCTGGTCTTCACGGCTTGGCCTACCCTTCTGGCTTTGTACACCAGCTTCTTTCGCCAATACCTGAACATCGCCAAGTTTCGCACCCCGACCTTCGTGGGGCTGGAAAATTACCGCCAACTCTTTACCAGTTCTGTCTTCCACGAGGTCATGCGCAACACGCTGATCTACGTGCTGGGCACAGTGCCCGCCAGCATCGTCTTGGCCTTTGTGTTCGCCCTACTGGTGAACCGGGCGGTGCGGGGCATCGGCTTGGCGCGCCTGGGCTTCTTCCATCCCACCATCCTCCCTATGGTCAGCGCGGCTACGGTGTGGCTCTTCTTCTTCACCCCAGATTACGGCCTTTTCAACACTGCCCTGACCTGGCTAGGATACCGGGGACCTCAAAACTGGCTGGGCAACCCCCGCCTAGCCCTCCTGGCCATCATGATCGTCGCGATCTGGAAAAATGCCGGGTATCTCATGATTTTCTACCTGGCCGGATTACAGAACCTTCCTCAAGATGTGTTCGAAGCCGCAGCCCTGGACGGCGCGGGATGGTGGACCCAAATGTGGAAAATTACCTTCCCTTTGCTCCGCCGCATCACCCTGTTCGTCTCTACCATTGCCATCCTCAACGCCTTCCAAATGGTCGACCACATCTTCGTCCTCACCCAAGGGGGACCCAGTCGGGCCAGCACCGTGCTCATGTATTACCTCTGGCAGGTGCGCTTTGAAGACCAGAACGTGGGCATGGCGTCCACGTTGACAGTGGTGCTCATCGTCATTCTCCTGAGCATCACCATTGCCAACGTGCTGTTTTCCGAACGGAGGGGCGCATGAGATCCGGATATCTGCGACGACAGGTCCTTCACCACAGCCTGACGCTGTTCACCGCGCTCCTGGCCCTGACGTGGGCCACGCCCATCCTGTGGACCATTGTGGTGTCCTTCCGCCCCCTAAACGAGCCCCTCGGCCGGGGGGACGTTTGGTTCGGCAGCCGTCTCACTCTGGAAAACTACATCCAAGCCTTTGAGCTGGCTCCCTTTGGGGTGTACTATCGCAACACCATTGCCATTGTGGTGCTCATTCTGGCCGTGCAACTGGTCACCATCCCACTGGCGGCCTTCGCGCTGGCCCATTATCGCTTTCGAGGCAAGCGCTGGCTCTTCTTCTTCATCTTGCTCCAGCTCATGATTCCCACCACCGCTCTGCTGGTACCCAACTTCGCCACCATTCGCCGCTTGGGCCTCTTTGACACCATTCTGGCCGTGGCCCTGCCCTACTTCGGTTCAGCCTTCGGCACCTTTCTGATGCGCCAAGCCTTCCTGGAGGTTCCCCGGGACCTGGTGGATGCAGGCATCATGGACGGATGCTCCTGGTGGCAACTACTGTGGCACGTCTACCTGCCACCCTCCGTGCCCACCCTGGTGGCCTTCGCCCTTTCCTCAATAACCTGGCACTGGAACGAGTTCCTGTGGCCCTTAGTGGTCACCCTGACAGAACGTTCCCGGCCTCTGACCATCGGGCTGGTGCGCTTTACCCAGCTGGGGGAAATCGGCGCCCGGTGGCCCCTGCTCGCGGCCGCGACCATGATTGTGGCCGGCCCCCTGCTGCTCTTGTTCCTCCTTTTCCAGCGTCAGTTCATCCGCAGCTTCCTGCATTCGGGGTTGAAGTAAAAGATGGAGGCAGCGGCGAAGTCTCGCTGCCTCCATCTTTATCTGCGGTTCCATGCCCAGCCAGGACGACGCGAGACAAAAGTATAGACCTATTTGGGTACGGGACCACCGGTGGGGAAAAAGATCATGTGGGTAGCGGCTTTTGTCTCTGCCCACATGATCTTCTCCACTCCTGTGGTCCAGAGGATGGTCAGGTCTGTGCGAGACGCTGACCATCCTTTCCAAGCAAAGCGTCTCCATCCTTTGTCCAAAGTCTGATCATCTAAACTTCGGAGCCTGTCTCCTTGACTTTCCACAACACCTCGGGTACAATTCAACACAAGATACAATGATACACATCTGACAGGGACTTATGCGCTGGGCGAAACACATCCACCTTTCATGGCAAAATCCTCAAACCTGGGCCGAGCAATTGCGAGACCAAATCCGGGCCCTGATTCAAAGCGGGCAGCTGCAACCCGGAGAACGATTGCCCCCGGTACGGGTGCTGGCCCAGGAGCTCGGGGTACACTTCAACACTGTGGCCCGGGCATATCGGCTGTTAGCCCGGGAAGGATGGATTACCCTACGCCGAGGCCGCGGCGCTTATGTGCAAAGTCGCCGGAAAGATCCTTGGGCACAGGAAGCCCTCTGGGATCTGGCCGAGCGCTTTGTCCAACAGGCTTCCTGGCTGGGCTTCGACCCACCAGCCATCCGAAAGGCCGTAGAACAAGCTTTGCGTGTCCAATTTCCATCCCAAGACCCCAAGGAGGACCGAACATGAGGTTGTCTCGACGATTCCAGGCGTCCCTTTTCCTCTTCTTGGTTCTGGTCTGGAGCGGGGCTGCGCTGGTCTATCCACAACTTCCCGAAGACATGGTCACCCACTGGGGGCTTTCCGGCAAACCCGATGACTGGATGCCCCGCCTTTGGGGTGTGTTGTGGGGTCCAGCCTTGCTCACGTTCATGGCTTTGTTGTACTTCTATCTGATTCCCGCCATCGAGCCCTGGCGCAAGAACCTGCAAGCCTTCTGGCGGGAATACGTCCAAGTGGGATGGGGGCTGTTGGCCTTTCTGAGCCTGATGTATGCCCATACCCTGGCCTGGAACCTGGGATACACCTGGGACGTTCGTCGAGTCGTGGGCGTGGGGATGGCGCTGCTCTTTGCCATTCTGGCCCGCCTACTGATGCACGTTCGGCCCAATTGGTTCATCGGAATTCGGACGCCCTGGACCCTGAGCAGCCCCTGGGTGTGGCGGGAGGTTCATCGTCGCGGCGCGCACACCCTGGCGCTGGTGGCCCTGTTGTGGTTGCTGGGCGCCGTGTGGCCCGCGCTCCTTCTGGTGGCCTTTGCCGCCACCATGGTGTGGGCGATTTACCTGATTGCCTATTCCTACTGGCTTTATCGCAGGCGGATGCAGGAGGGATGATAAGCGGGGGGGGCGGCGAAGCCGCCCTTTGCCCGCGATTCAGGCACCCACCCGTACGTCGCTATAGGTGATGTAACGATTAGAGAAGAAGTTCCAGAAGAGGATAATCAGCATGACGGTGCCCAGGGCCAGGTTCTCCCCAAAGCGTTCGGGGGACCAGCCTACGGGCAGCCACCCCCCTCCCCAGGCCATGAACCGGATAAAGAGCGGACGTAGGAAAGCGAACAGGGGGGTACGAATGCTCACCCCAATGGCATTCAACAGAGCATATTGGCTCCACTGTTGCCATAGGGGCTTCGCGCGCGAATCTGCAAAGGTCCAGTAACGATGCCAGATGAAATTATGGGTCACCGCGGCCAGGAAGGAAAGCACGCTGGCAGCCACGGGGTGAATGGGGGTCAGGATACGCAACAGGTTGAACGTCCCCAAGTCCACCCCGGCCCCCAGAGTACCGACAAAGGCAAAGCGCAGAAATCGTTTTCGCTCGCTGGGATGTCGTAGAAGCGTCATAGGCCCATCCTTTGACGGAAATCGGCAACGGTACGGGTCAGGCCCTCTTCCAGATCCACTTGAGGCTCCCACCGCAGCAGCGTGCGGGCCTTGGTGATGTCTGGACAGCGACGGTTCGGGTCCCCTTCCTGTCGACGCTCCGGGAAAAATGTTACCCCGGCCTTGTTCCCCACCAAACGATTGATCGTATGCGCCAATTCCAGAACCGTCATCTCCCGGGGATTGCCCAGGTTGACAGGATAGGGCTCCCGGACCTCTAGCAAACGGAGAATGCCCTCGATTAAGTCATCAATGTAGCAGAAACTGCGGGTTTGGGAACCATCGCCATAAATGGTGAGGGACTCCCCTCGCAGGGCCTGCCCGATGAAGTTGGGAATGACCCGACCGTCGTCCAAGCGCATTCGCGGGCCATAGGTGTTGAAGATGCGCACGATGCGGGTATCCAGGCCGTACTTGCGGTGATAAGCCATGGTCAGGGCCTCGGCGAAGCGCTTGGCCTCGTCGTACACCGCTCGTTCCCCCACGGGGTTGACGTGTCCCCAATACGTCTCCGGTTGGGGATGAACCAGGGGGTCTCCATAGACCTCACTGGTGGAGGCCAGCATGTACCGGGCTCCAAAACGTCGGGCCACATCCAGAGTGTGAAAGGTACCCAGGGAGCCCACGCGCAACGTCTCAATGGGTAGATTGGGATACCCATAGGGAGAAAGGGGGTTCGGACTAGCCGGAGACGCAAAGTGTAACACTGCATCGAACGGACCATCCACCTCCAGCGGCAGGGAGACGTCCTGCTCCAGCAAAGTAAATCGGGGATGGTCCATCAAATGGGCAATGTTGTCCCTGGAACCGGTAAGAAAATTGTCCACGCCGACGACTTGGTGACCCTCGGCCAGCAAACGGTCGGCTAAATGGGAACCGATGAAGCCGGCAACACCTGTCAATAACACGCGCATGATTCGTCTTCCTACGATGAAGATGAGGCCAGGTGTTTGGGATAGGTGTGATAGAGGGCCCGTGCGATGTCCCGGGCCACCTGAGCATTGTTGCGCAACAGGGCCACATTGACCTCCACCGTACGCCCTTCACTCAGGGTCTGCAAACGATCCAACAGGAAGGGGGTGACCTCGGGACCCCGCTTCCCCAAACGACGGGCTTCGGCCATGGCCTGGCTCATCCAGGTCTCCAATTCCTCCCAGGACAGAGCCACGTCTGCGGGGGGAGGGACCACGACCAGGACCCCGCTTTGCATCCCCAGGGCCCAATGGGCCAATGCCATCTCCGCGACTTCCCCTGGGGAATCCGCCCGATAGGGAACCTTGAGAGGTCGAGGGCTTCCTTTGGGACGGTATTCCCGGGCATAGAAGACGGGGAAAGTGTCCGTCTGGTAGCCGATGACCGGAATACCCAGGGTCTCCAAATACTCGAAGGTGGCCTCTACGTGCAGAATGGACTTGACGCCTGCTGCAACCACGATAACCGGGGAAATCGATAATTGAGGCAAATCCCCAGAGACATCGTACGCGGGATCCCGATGCACACCGCCAATGCCCCCGGTGGCGAATACACGAATCCCCGTCAGACGGCAGGCCACCAGGGTCGCGCCTACGGTCGTACCCCCATAACGGGGAAGACGCAACCTTTCCGCGCCGGAGCGAGACATGCGCGCCCGGGCCAGGAAGGGTCCCAAATCGCGTGCCCCCAACTTGACCACGGGGGGAGGACCCTGGGATCCCTCACCGCCCATGGCCAAAGCCTGTTCCATAGCCTGCTCATACCGCACCCGGTCCTGGGCCAGCTGGGCCAGGGTTTCCAGTTCCCTCTCCGACAGCCCGATGACCAGACGGCCATCCACCACCCCCACCGTGGCCGGGGTCACCCCACGGCTGCGTACAATGACCTCCATGTCCTGGGCCGCCATCCAGTTGGTGCCCGGAGGAAGGCCATGGGTCACCACCGCGGTCTCTAAGGCCACAACCGGTGCGCCGGTATCCAGCGCCTTCTGCACATGGGCACCAATCCGCACCAACGAGAGGCTAGTCAACAGTCGGGAAGGTTCCAGGAACATGGACTACTCCAACACCGTAATGACGTCCTCGGTCTTGGGGACCATGCAAAGGAACACGAAGTCCTCGTCTCCGTTGTTTTCGTACCAATGGGGAACGCCCGCGGGGATGAAGACCACATCTCCGGCCTTCACCTCATAGACCTCATCGCCGATGCCAATGCGAGCCCGTCCTTGCAAAACGAACTGTTCATGTTCTACCTGATTGGTGTGTTTGGGCATCCCGCCGCCGGGACGAATCACGAAACGTCGCATGAGGAAGTGGGGCGCCTCCTCGGGACCGATAAGCACCTGCACCGTGACCCCAGAACCGGCCTGCACCGGCTGCTCTGGAACCTGGGAAACCGATTTGACAGGCATACGCGACCTCCTCTCCTGACAGCAAAAAACCGCCCGCCGACCTTTTGCTCACCAAGAACTCCCCGGCGGGACTGTGGGGTATTATACCCTCACTCTTCCGCCCCCCCAACCTCAAAAAGAGGCTGGTACATACCCACATCTCAAGCGCGACCCCGTTTCTCGCCCCAAGCGAAGGGCATGGCGGATGGGCCAGCCAAACCTATCTCTGCAAACCATGGATCGTCCTATCCGGACACAGGACCCCAGAGAGAGAAAGAAAGGGTGTGTGGGGCGGCGAAGCCACCCCACACACCCTTTTGTTTTTCTCCAGGTCCTGGGCCCGATAAGACCTACATGTCCCGTGACGAAATCACCTCGAAAATGACGAGGCTTTGTAAGAACTTGAAAAAGCCCTGCCTCTTCGCTCACCCGCAAGAAAGGGGTAAAATTCGGTCGGCCTTGATGGCCGCAAAACATTCATCTTGAGGAAGGGGCATGGACTGGAAAATCTGGGTCAAACAGGCCCTTCCCGAAACCTGGCGACCGTGGGCCTTGCGGATGTACCACACCCTCCAGTGGCTTCCCCAGTGGCCGGCCGCGGCCCTGCATCCCTGGCGGATGGAGAGCAAGCGGCGCTTGGCCGTGTTCAAGGACCGGCACAAGGGACAGCGGGCCTTCATCATCGGCAACGGGCCCAGCCTGCGACACACCGATGTCTCGAAACTCAAGGGAGAAATCACCTTCGGGCTGAACCGGGTTTACCTAGCCTTTCCCCAATGGGGCTTTCACACCACCTACCTGGTCTCGGTCAACGACTTGGTCATTCAGCAATGCGCAGACGACCTGCGGGCGCTGCCCATGTGGAAGTTCTTCACCTGGCGGGCCCGGAAGTGGATTCCCCTGGACGAGCGTACGATTTTCCTATTCACCACCTACATGGGCCCTACCTTTGCCACCGATGCGCGAGGACGCTTGTGGGAGGGCGCGACGGTGACTTACGTGGCCTTGCAACTGGCCTACCACATGGGGTTTGACGAGGTTATCCTCATTGGGGTGGACCACAACTTCACCACCCAGGGCCCACCCAATCAAGAGGTGGTCTCCCAGGGCGAAGATCCCAATCACTTCCTCCCCAATTACTTCGGCAAAGGTTTCCGCTGGCAACTCCCCGACCTGGAGACCTCGGAAAAGGCCTATCGCATGGCCCGTGAGGCCTTTGAGGCGGCAGGACGCCGGGTGGTGGACGCCACCATTGGGGGAAAACTCCAGGTGTTCCCCAAGGTGGCGTACGCTTCCCTGTTTTCGGGAGAACCTCACACCAAACAATAGGAGAATCCGCTACAGCCCGTGTCAGGACGAGCGTCCATCCGTTTCGTCTGCTCGTTTCCGGTGGCGACTCTCAAGCCATCTCTGTAAAGAATGCTGGCTCTCCTGAGAGGGTATCCCAGCCAGCAAATGTCTCACCTCGATGTCCTCGTCCAACTCAGGCCAATGGATGCCTTCCCCGTCTCCTATGAGACGCCAGTGCGCTCGCTCCTTCGGCGTCCCATGCAATAGCCGCGGAAACCAGGTCAAGGGCACGCTGATGGTCCGGCCATCGTCCAACTCAACGATCAGTTCCTCATCGGTCACCTTTACCCTTTGCGCCCGAACTTGGTGTTCAATCACCAAAGTACTCATGCCATGCCTCCAAAAACTCCTTCTCATGTTCCTCAACAAGACGCTGGATATGCCGAATTTCGTGGGGACGGAAGCGCCCGCTCGACTGAAGACGTACAGGATTCAGCCAGAATTTGGCAACCCTGTTTTCTCGTTCGACATGCACATGCGGTGGCTCAGCACGATCGCCAGCGTAGAAGAAGAACCGATATATGGACCTATTCGCTTGATAGTGGGCATTGTGCCAACGCCGAGCATGGCATATAGTGAAGTAAAGGTAATCTCATTGTGTAGTATAACACATGGTGAAATCTAACGGCAGCAGGGAGGAAGGCGAATAAAAATCATGTGGGCGGTGGCTTCGCCGCCCACATGATCACTTTCTTCACCCGCCCGGTCAAACCGATGCAGGCCAAAGAGCAGGTTCTGCCTACAGAGGGATTCCCCAAACGCCTGTCCGGACCTTACCTACAACAATTTCTCCAAAGGCGTGTACGTCAACCCAAAGGCCTCGGCTACGGCGTGGTGGGTGATGTGGCCTTTGTACGTATTTACGCCTCGGGCCAGGGCTTTGTTCTGGGCCACGGCTTCCTCGAAGCCCAGGTCGGCCAGCATCAGGGCATAGGGCAGGGTGGCATTGGAAAGGCCGTAGGTAGAGGTGCGCGGCACCGCGCCCGGCATGTTGGTCACGCCGTAGTGAATCACGCCATCCACCGCATAGGTGGGGTGACTGTGGGTGGTAGGCCGGATGGTCTCCACGCACCCGCCCTGGTCCACAGCCACGTCAATGATGACCGAACCGGGCTTCATCTTGGCCACCAGGTCCCGGCTCACCAGGATGGGCGCTCGCGCGCCGGGAATCAACACCGCGCCAATGACCAGGTCCGCCACCCGTACAGAGTCCTCGATGTTACGAGGGTTGGAGGCCAGGGTGGTCAGGTTCCCGTGGAGCACCTCATCCAGATAGCGGAGGCGGTCCGGGTTCTTCTCGATGATGACCACGTGCGCGCCCATGCCCAGGGCAATCTTAGCCGCGTTGATGCCCACCGTGCCCCCACCAATGATGACCACGTCTGCGGGCCGCACGCCGGGGATACCGCCCAGGAGTTTCCCACGACCACCCTGGGTCTTCTCCAGGTAATGCGCGCCAATCTGCACGGCCATACGCCCGGCCACCTCACTCATGGGGACCAGGAGAGGCAAACGTCCGTCATCCAGTTCGACGGTCTCGTAGGC
>WFUL01000050.1 GCA_015484985.1 Anaerolineales bacterium
CTGTACCCGGTCAGCCCAATGCTCTCACCTGGGGCAACAGGCGGGTGTACCCACCGGACATCTCAGCCAACGGTGAAAGCACCGGACATCCCTTCACGCCGAAGGCGAGAGAAAGGCACAGGTCCGGCCTTCCCAGAGCCAGATCTCGCGCCTACTAAACTGAAATACGCTCTGTGATGAACGGTCGGCGGTCAGCGGTGGCTGGCGGTGGGCTTACCGCGCCACGGCTTACAGGCTTTCAAAGCGTGCAGTGAAGAACCGCAACGTGGGCGGTTCGTAGACCATGCGCAATCCCTTCACCGACTCCCGACGTTTCCACACACCCACCACCCCTTCCACCACCGCATCCATGTGGCTGCGGGTGTACACCCGCCGGGGGATAGTGATGCGCACCAATTCCAGTTTGGGATAGCGATGGTCCCCGGTCTTGGGGTCCCGCCCCGCGGACACCGTGCCCCGTTCCATGGTGCGCACACCGCTCTCCACGTAGATTTCCGCGGCCAGGCGCTGGGCCGGGAATTCGTGTTGGGGAATGTGCGGGAAGAAGGCTTTGGCATCCAGATATACCGCATGTCCTCCCACCGGCACCACGATGGGCACGCCTTCCTCCAGTAACCGCTGACCCAAATACCGGGTCTGCTCCACCCGCGCGCGAATGTGGTCGTCGTTCACCATCTCGTACAGGCCCTGGGCCATGGCCCAGAGGTCCCGGGGCGCCAGACCGCCATTGGCCATTTCCCCCTCGAAGTAGCGCATGAAACGCACCATGCGTTCGTACCATTCCCGATGGCGCACGGCGATGAAACCACTGATGTTGAGCAAGGGGTCCTTCTTGGCCGAAAAGGTCAGGCCGTCGGCATAGGACATGAGTTCCCGCAGGATGTCGGCCACGGGGCGGCCTTGCTGTCCCGGCTCTCGTTGTTGGATGAGATAGGCGTTCTCCGCGCACCGGGTGGCGTCGAAAATCAGCGGGACGCCGTACTTGCGGGCGACTTCCGCCAGACGCCGGGTTGCCCGCAAGGAAACGGGCTGTCCCCCCGCCATGTTCACGTTCATCTCCAGGCAGATGTAGGCCACCTTTTCCGGACCCTTTTCCTGCAAGAAGCGCTCCACGGCATCCACGTCCAGGTCGCCCTTGAAGGGGTATTCGCTACGCGGGTCATGGGCCTGGGGCACGATGAGGTCCACGAAAATGCCTCCGGCCCGCTCCTGGTGTTCCCGCGTGGTGGTGAAGTACATGTTGTTGATGACGTACTGGCCCGGTCGAATGAGCACCTGGGAGAGCACATGTTCCGCGGCCCGGCCCTGGTGAGTGGGCACGACGTAGGGGAAGCCCAACACCTGAGCCACGGCTTCCCGGAAGGATTCGAACGCACGATTGGGACTCGAGGTCTCCGGTGCCGCCATCAAGCGGGACCACTGCTCGCTGCTCATGGCCGCGGTGCCCGAGTCGGTCAACAAATCCAGATAAACGTCCTCCGAACGCAACAGGAAGGTGTTGTAACCCGCCTCCCGAATGGCCCGCTCCCGCTCTGCGCGGCTGCGCCGCACCAGGACCTCCACCATCTTGGCCGTGTACGGCGGGGTGGTGTTCAGAGAAAGAGGCTCCCCTGCCATCTGGGGGAAGAACGCACCTTCGGGTTGAAAACGCGCGTCCTCGGGGAAGACCTCCGGGTCGCCTCCCACTCGCGTCAGGGCAGGTATCCCGGAGCCATGCTCCCGGGTCACCTCCAGTGCCCGCACGGCCAGGTCCAGATGTTCGTTGAGATGGCGACGCAAGGGCAGGGCCAGGAAGAGGTCCCCATGGAGAACGCCGGCCCGTACGCCCGTGAGCACGTAAAGACCGGCCGCGAGGGCAAAGCCCGCCCACGCCGTCTCTCGACCCAACATCTCCCTGGCACGCACCTGCAAGCCCCACAAATTGGGCGCATCCACGATGGGAATCCCCGCCCTTCGGGCCGCGTCCCGCCAGGCGGCCAGGCGGGCCAGGTGGTTGGTGAACCATTCCCCGTATCCCACTTCCTCCAGGCCCCGGGCCAAAGCCTCCATGTCCCGACCCGCGAGCCCACCGTAGGTGTGCAGGCCCTCAAAGACCACCACATAGGTTCGGAATTTGAGGTAATCCGCTTCGTCCCGGCCCATGATGAGGGCACCCGTATGGGTGAACCCGTCCTCCCGGGCGTTCCACACCACCACGTCGGCCTGCTGGGCCAACGTCCGCACCCGTTCCAAAGCCTGCGCCGGGCCATACGCATGGTGGGCCCACAGGAAGAGACCCGAGGCGTTCAACAAAAGAAAGGCCCCGGCATCACGAGCCAGGGCCAGCAGGGCTTCCAGGTTCTCAGGATTCCAGGGTTGATACCTCAAGGCTTCGGTGACCGGGCGCACGTATACCAGCGGGCTGGCATGGCTCGTCAAGGCCTGTTTCCAGGCCTCCAGGTCGCCCTCCCAGCCCCCCGGACCCGCCGAGACCGGTACTTCCACCAGGGGTGAACCAAAGCGGCCCAGGTGATAGCGCTCCAGGGGCGTCAGCGGCGTGGCCACCACCGGCCGTTTCTCCTGCAGATAGGCATGGGCCACCAGGTTGAGGGCACCCCGTCCCCGATGGGCGGGCACCACCCAATGGATGCCAAAACGCTCCCGGGCCCCTTCCAGAAAGGCGTAGAAATTCCGACTTCCGGCATAGGCTTCATCGCCCAGGAGCATCCCGCTCCACTGCCCATCGCTCATGGCATGTTGCCCGCGATGGCTCAGGAAATCGAGGAAGACCCCTTCGTCGGGGAGACGATACACATTGCAGCCCGCGTTGAGCAGCGCCGCCCTTCGCCACGCCAGGTTCGGACGCCGTCGCACCTCCACCGCCTTGAGACGAAAGGCTTCGACTGGATACATCATGCATACCTCCCGACACGAAACTGGGCGCGGCCATTATAGCACGGCCCCAAAGGGCATCGCCGCGGGCAACGGCCAATGCGCAAGAGTTCACAAAGTGCCCTTACTGCTGGGCACGGTGTTGAGGCGTCGGGGGTCCAGGCGGGTGGCCTGATGCAAGGCCCGGGCCAGTCCCTTGAAAAGGGCCTCGGCCTGATGGTGGTCATCCTCCCCGTACAGGACCTGGGCGTGCAGGTTCATGCGACCCGTGGTGGCCAGCGAACGGAAGAAGTGGCCGATGAGGGACGTGGGCAACCCGCCCACGGCGGGCGTGTGCCACTGGACCCGAAAGACCACATAAGGACGCCCGGAGAGGTCGACCACCACCCGGGCCAGGGCTTCGTCCATGGGGACGTAGGCAAACCCCATGCGCACGATGCCTTTGCGCTCCCCCAGGGCCCGGTCCAGGGCCATCCCCAGGGTCAGGGCCACATCCTCCACGGTGTGGTGCGGATCGACGTGCAAGTCCCCCTGAGCCTCCACCGTGAGGTCGAACAGCCCGTGGACCGCGAGTTGCGCCAACATATGGTCGAGGAAACCAATACCCGTCTCGCCCTGAAAGCGCCCCCGACCATCCAGGTTCCACTCGACCCGAACCCGGGTTTCCCGGGTGCCACGGCTTATCTGGGCGCGGCGAGGGATTGGGGTGTCCATTGAGCCAGTGCCTCCAGCAAGCGGTCCGTATCCTCAGGACGGCCGACGCTGATGCGCACGCAATCGGAGAGTCCGGGCGTGGAGAAGTACCGGACCAGAATCCCGTGTTCCTGCGCCAGGTAATCCCGCAAGGCCTGGGCGGAACCCTCCCGGACCCGTACCAGGATGAAATTGGTCTGGGAGGGGTAGGGTTCCAGATAAGGCACGGTCTGCAAGGCTTCGTACAGCCTTTTCCGCTCGGCCTGCAGCCGTTCCACGATGGGAATCAAATCCTCCCGATGGCGTAAGGTGACCTCCGCGGCCACCTGGGCGGCGACGGACACGTTGTAGGGCTGTTTGACCTTCCACAAGGCTTCTGTGAGCCACAGGGGGAAAGCACCGTACCCCACCCGCAACCCGGCCAGGCCCGCGGCCTTACTGAAGGTGCGCAACACCACCAGGTTCTTTCGGTGGGGAACTTCCCGGATGCGGCTGTTCCCTTCCCCCAGAGGGCCACCGTTGTCGGTGAACTCGATATAGGCCTCGTCCAGGACGACCACCGTGGGCAACTCCAGGAGGGCGTCCACGACCTCACGGGAGAGCAGCGAACCGTCGGGATTGTTCGGAGTGGCCAGAAAGAGCACCTTGGGACGGTACACCCGCACCGCGTCCATCAACGCGTCCACCCGCAAGGAAAAATCGGGGTTGCGGGGCACTTCCACCACGCGCGCGTTGTACACTCGTGCCACGAAACTGTACATGCCAAAAGTGGGCGGGCAGTCCACCAACACGTCACCGGGGTCCATAAGCACCCGGATGATGAGTTCGATGAGTTCGTCTGCCCCTGCGCCCACGAAGAAGTGCTCCATGGGCAGGTCGTAGGTTTCGGCCAGGGCCTGTCGCAGCCTGCGGCTTTCGGGGTCGGGGTAGATATGAGGGTAGGCCAGGTGGGCCAGGGCCTCCCGCACCTGGGGAAGGGGACCGTAAGGATTCTCGTTGGCGTCCAGTTTGACCAGCGTTTCGGGGTCCCGGCCCAGCCTTCGGGCCAGAACGTCGTAGGGCTCCACCGGCTTATAGGGCGGCAACTGGTGCAGATGTGCGCGCAGCGAAGACATCGTCAGGCTTCCTCCTGCAAGGCGTCCAACAGGGCTTTCGAACGGGGCGGTTCCTCCTCAAAGATGTAGCGCACCGGCGTGACAATCACACCGCTGCCCCCGATGGCCCGCAACTCCCGAATGGCCTGATGCAGGTCGGCCTGGCGTACCACAATGGAAATGGAATACCAGGTCGTTCCCCGCTCCTGGGCGGAGAAGACGGGGGCAATGGTGGGTCCTTGCAAGCCCCGAATATGGGGTTGCGACAGCACCCGTTGGGCCACGGCTTCCGGGCTTTCCCCCCGGATGTTGGCAATGACCAGATAGTTCTCCTCGGCCCGCAAACGGGCTTCGATGTACTCCAACAACCTCAGGGCCACATCCAGCACCCGAGCACGCTGCTTGAGATTCTCGCGGTTGCCGATAAGCACCGCCTGGGAAGTCAGGATGACCCCGTCCTCCAGGGGACGCAGGCGATTGTCGCGTAAGGTCTGGCCCGTGGTGACCAAATCGCTGATGACGTCTGCATAGCCGATGTAGGGCGCGGTCTCCAGCGCCCCTTCCACCACGACCAGGCTATGGGGGACCTGATGCCGGGCCAGGAACCGGGAGGTCAGACGGGGGAACTTGGTGGCCACCCGCAGGGCGCGGTCCAGATGTTCGCGGCAGTAGGACCGCAAATCGGCCATGGTATGCACGTCGGACCAGGCTTCCGGCACGGCCAGGGTCAGCGCGCAGTGACCAAACCCCAAAGCATCGTGCAGGATGAGCACTTCGTTGCCTTCTCCCCGACGCTCTTCCACCACATCCCGACCGGTGATGCCCAAATCCACGCTACCTTCCCGCACGCTGACCACGATGTCCGCGGCTCGCTGGAAGAGCACCAGGATTTCGGGGAGCACGGGAATACGGGCCTGGTACTGACGGGGATTGGGATGCTCGACTTCCAGACCACACCGGGCCAGGAAATCCAGCGCGGCCTGGGCCAGGCGGCCTTTCGAAGGAAGCGAGAGTCGCACCTCTCCTTGTCGACGTTGGAGCCAGGGCAGGGTCATGGCGTCCTCCGGGTGGAGAAAGTATACCAAACCAAAAAGGGGTGGCGCTGGGCCACCCCTGGGACGGAATGCCGATGGAAAACCGGGACCCCGCGGCCCGGCAGAGCCTATGCGCCCGTCTCCACGACCTGGCGGCCCTTATAATGCCCGCAATTGGGGCACACCCGATGGGGCAGCCGGGGCTCGCCACAATTGGGACAGTTGACCAATTTCGGACCACGCAACTTCCACTGAGCCCGACGATGGCGGGTATACGAACGGGGCAGTTTCTTCTTTGGAACAGGGGGCATCGTTCCTTACCTCCACGAAACAGACTCACCACATCTTTGCTCGCCCAAACAACCCAAGAACGAGCACCGAGGCCATTGTAGAAGGTCGGCTCCGGAAAGTCAAGATGCAGGCTGAGGTAAAGAGATAATGCAGGCAGCGCCATGCCGGATACAGCATCTTTTTTGCCTTCTGTTATAATGATGAAAAAACAGGTCTGAGGTGTAATATGTCCAGGGTGGCGTTACGAGTGCTGATTCGCAACATTGATGATTTGATTGCCCAGGAATCCTATCAAAAGGCCTTTCTGCAGGCCCGCCATGTGCTCTATCACTTCCCCAAATATCTGGACGCGTACCGGGTGATGGGCAAGGCCTTTCTGGAGGCCCGGCAATATAGCAACGCCCTGGACATCTTCTTGCGTTTGCTCTCCGCGGTCCCGGACGACTTCCTGGCCCACGTGGCCCTGAGCATCATTCGGGAAGAGGAAGGCGACCTGGAGGCCGCCATCTGGCACATGGAACGGGCGTTCGAGGTGCAGCCCTCCAACTTGTTGGTGCAGGAAGAATTGCAACGCCTGTACCGGGAACGGGAAGGGGTTGCGCCCCCGCGCATTCATCCCACCCGCGCCACCCTGGCCCGCATTTACGTGCGCGCCGGCCTTTACCCGCAGGCCATTGTGGAACTGGAAGCCCTGTTGAAAGAACACCCCAAACGTTACGACCTGATGGGCCTCTTGAGCGAGGTCTACGAGCGGGTGGGCCAGGAC
>WFUL01000051.1 GCA_015484985.1 Anaerolineales bacterium
GGCCGGGGTGGGCGTGGCAGGAAGGGGTGTGGGTGACGGCGGCAGGGTCGGCGGCACGAAGGCCGGCCCTTGTTCGGCCACCCGTTGCGGACGACATCCCCCCACCAGTACGAACAGGAGGACCAGGAGAACAAGGCGTGACGCGGCGTTACGACCCATGGTTCTGGAACAGGTCAGGCCAGAGGCGAAGGGCACTGAGCAAGGCCATGGAGGCTGTCTGGCCCAGACCACAGATGGAGGCCTCGGCCATGGTGTGCCCGATGTCCTGCAACAGGGCCAGGTCAGCGGGCCGGCCTTCCCCACGAATAAGGCGCTGTAAAATTTCCCATTGGCGCTGTGTCCCCAACTGACAGGGGAAGCACTTCCCGCAGGATTCTTCGGCGAAGAATTCCGCCAGGTTGAGCAGGACGGTTCGCAGGTCTCGGGTACGGTTGAACACCATGATGGTGCCCGTCCCGATAGGCACGGACCGCTTTTGGCCCTCGTCCAGCGTCAAGGGCCAGTCGATGTCCTCGGGGGCCACGAAGGCACCGGCCGCGCCGCCCACCAGCACCGCGCCCAATTCGCCTGTGACGCCGCCTGCCCATGTCTCCAGCAACTCCCGCAAGGTGATGCCGAAGGGCGCTTCGTACACACCGGGGCGGGCCACGTCTCCGGAAATGCTGAACAACTTGGTGCCCGGTGAGTCCTCGGTGCCCAGAGTCCGGTAGGCGGCCGGCCCCTCCTTCACAATGAAGGGGACGTTGGCCAGGGTTTCCACGTTGTTGATGGCCGTGGGCTTCCCAAAGAGGCCATGGGTAGTGGGATAAGGCGGTTTGAGGCGAGGATACCCACGTTTCCCTTCGATGGATTCAAAGAGGGCGGTTTCCTCGCCGCAAATATACGCACCGGCTCCCCGCCGGAGTTCCACGTCAAAGGTGAAGTCCGTTCCCAGAATGCGGTCCCCCAGGAAGCCGGCCTTTCGGGCTTCTTCAATGGCCTGTTCCAGGGCTCGGTAGGCCTGGGCGTACTCCCCACGAACATAGATGTAGCCTTTGCGCGCGCCCACGGCATATCCCGCCAGGATGAGGCCTTCTAAAACCAGATGGGGATTGCCTTCCATTAACACCCGGTCCTTGAAGGTGCCCGGTTCGGATTCGTCCGCGTTGCACACCACGTACTTGGGCTCCCCGGGGGCCTGGGCGGCGAACTCCCACTTGAGTCCTGTGGGGAAGGCTGCCCCGCCTCGACCCCACAGGCCCGCCGCCTTGACCGCCTCACGCACATCCCTGGGAGTCATCTTCTGAAGAGCGCCGGTGAGGGCTTCATATCCCCCGGTGGCCCGGTAGGCTTCCAGGCCCAAGGGTTCTTCGCCCAGATGGGCCGTCAGGCGGCGAACAGGACCATCCACTTTTAGGCGAGGCTGGGGCAGAAGGCGTTCCAGGATGGCCTGAGGCCGTTGCAACTGGGTTACCGGACCGAAGGCCTGGTCACCCACCAAAATCGCCGGTGCGTGGTCGCATAAGCCGAGGCAGGGAACGGATTCTACCATCCAGGCGCGGTCCCGAGTGGGTTCGCCTTCCTCAACGTCCAGGTGGTCCTTGAGATGGTCAAGCAGGGTCTGGGAACCCCGTAGGGTACAAATGGGTCCGCGGCAGACCCGCACAATGGTGCGCCCTGCCGGACGGTCATAGAGCATGGTGTAAAAGGTGATGACGCCATAAACATCGGCCAGGGGAATGGAAAGCGTCCGGGCGACGGCCTGAGCCGCCTCGGGGGAAATCCAGCCGTAGGTTTCCTGTATCTTGTGTAAGGCGGGCAACAAGGCGGTGCGTCCTTGACCGCGGAAGGGAGCGAGAAGGGTGTCCATCTGCATCTTTGGCCTCCTTCGGCCCCGGGATGGGCGTTTCAGGGCGCAGGGGGAAGACCACCTCGCTCCTGACGCTGGCGCCAGCGGCGTTGCCATTCGTCTTCCCATTCCCGCACCGCTTCCTGGATGAGGGATTGAATACGGGGGTCGGGGATATCCGTCAGCCGCTCGTATTTCTCCGCGCCCACCCAGATGACCACAGCGGTCCCCTTGGCCATGATGTGAATGGGGGTTTCAATACCCATTTCTCGGGCCTTGCGCTGCACCAATCGGTCGATTTCTTCGTGCATGCGTTCCAAACCTGTTTTACCCTTCGGGGAGACCGCCGTCGGTGTCGGCCGTCGTGATGGGGTGCTGGCCATGGCATATTGAGGGCGTTCGGCCTCATCCAACCATCGCAACAGGCGCAGGGACAATCGCTGGACTTGTTGGAAGGCGTTGGGGAGCAATTGCCGGGATTGTTGATACCATCGTCCTTGGTAGAACACTTCCAGGTCTCGGTCTTCAGGCACGCGCAGGGCCATGTCAAAGGCCTGTTCTTTCGGTGTGTCTTGCCGGGCGTAACGTTTGGGGCATTCCCAATAGAGGGTGAACCACCAACTTACCAGGGCTCCCACAGTAAAACCCAGCATGAAGACGAAAGCCCATCCCAAAAGGATGCCCATCCTGCCTACTCCCGGTACGGTTGGCATCGCGGACAGAAATAGGCACTGCGACCGGCGATGACCCGACGCTCAATGGCGGTACCACAAGTATAACATGGCCGTTTTTCACGCCCATAGACCAGAAAATGATTTTGAAATTCGCCATCAGGGTATACGGCGTCGAAGGTGGCGCCGCGGTAACGGATGCCCAGGCAGAGCACCCTTTGCAAAGCCTGCCACAATTGGCGTGCTTGCGCAGGTGTTAGGGTGTATGCAGGTGTCAAAGGATGCAAGCCTGCCCGGTACAAGGCCTCATCGGCGTAAATGTTCCCCACTCCAGCGAGAAAACGCTGGTCCAGAAGCAAACTTTTGATACGGGCGCGTCGAGTGCGCAGACGTCGGTACAAATCCTGCCAGGAGAACTCGGGGTTCAAGGGTTCGGGCCCTAAGGAGGCCAGGGGTATCCAGGGATGGGCGTACCAGCCAGCCCGACCGAAGGTGCGCGGGTCCCGGAAGACCCACTGATATCCGTTCTCCAGGAGGAACACGAGATGGGCGTGGCGAGGTAGGGGCTCCCCGGTCCGAAGGAATCGAAAGGAGCCGCTCATGCCCAGGTGTAGGAGCAAGACCCCGTGGTCGAGGTAAACCAGGATGAACTTTCCCCGGCGTCCCACAGCATGTATCCTCTGGCCGGCGAGACGGCGGGTGAAGGTGACGGCATCGGGGTGGACCACCAACCGGGGGAGGTGGACCTTTACGTATTCCAGGCGAAGCCCCAATATCGAGGGCACATGGGGGCCGCCTTCCCGAAGACGTCGCACCCAAGTTTCGACTTCAGGCAACTCGGGCATAAGAGGTCCTTGCGAATGCGTACGCTCACATTTGTGGAACAGGGCTATTCGTTGAACAGGGCGCCCACACTTCGGCCTTCATGGACCCGCCGGATGACTTCGCCCAGAAGCGGTGCAATGGAGAGCACGACCAACTTGTCCTTCAGGCGTTCCTTCTTCTCCGGCGGAATGGGAACCGTGTTCGTGGTGATGATTTGCTTGACGTCAATGGACGCCAATCGTTCCGTGGCCGGGTCCGACAAAACGGGGTGGACGAAACACAGGTATACGTCCCGAGCACCGTGCTCCTTGACGACTTTGTAGGCATTGACCATGGAGCCCGCGGTGTCTACCTCGTCGTCCACGAGAATCACATCCCGGTCTTTAACGTCGCCGATGACCGAAAGCACTTCGGTGCGGGCTTCGTCGCCCAGACGGCGCTTTTCGACGAAGGCGATGGGCAGATGGAGTTTTTCCGCGAAATTGCGGCCCCGCTTGGCAAAGCCCAAGTCGGGGGTGACGACCACGGGGCGGTGGAGTCGAGGTAGAAGTTCCTGGCGCACGTAGTCAGTCAACAAATGAAAGGCCGTGAGCACATCCCCGGGGATGGAAAAGAACCCCTGGATTTGGCCAGCGTGCAGGTCGAAGGTGATGTACCGGTCGGCTCCGGCCACTTGAATCATGTCCGCGACCAATCGGGCGGTGATGGGCACCCGGGGTTGGTCCTTCTTGTCGGACCGGGCATAGCACAAATAGGGCACCACCGCGGTGATGCGGGCTGCGGAATCCAGGCGCACCGTTTGAATGAGGATGAGCAGTTCCATGAGATTGCGGTGGACCGGGCGGGATGTGGTCTGGATGATGAAGACGTCCTGTCCCCGGACGCTTTGATGCAGGCGGGCGAACAGGTTCTCATTGGGAAATTCAATCAGGTCCACCCCACTGAGAGGGATGCCCAGGTAATCGGCAACTTCCTGTGCCAGTTCGGGGGATGCCGAGCCCGCGAAGATTTTGATGTCCCCGTACATCGGGTCAACCCTCCCTCCCCAAGGTTGCTTCCATCCGCCAGGGAGTATACCACCTAATACGTGGGGATGTATCCGGGGATGGAAAAACCCTCGATAAGAACCCGCGGCAAACCAGAGCCGGCACCGGTCATATGCTGTTGCATACCCATATCTTCGGTGCAGCGTTGTTTCTCACCC
>WFUL01000052.1 GCA_015484985.1 Anaerolineales bacterium
CCATGGGGGCCACCATTGGCCCAGGCCGGGCTTGAACCCATCAGGACCAAGAGCAGGGTCAGAACCGCCATCCACCATCCTCGCATCTTCCATCTCCTCCCCTGGGGTTAGGGCCCAAGGGGCCTCCTCCCTTCTCAGAAACTCCTGCTACGAGCCCAAGAAGGGAGAGGCCCCGAAATAAATACCCTGCTTTACTTCTGATGGCAGACCTGGCA
The DNA here is from genome assembly GCA_015484985.1 of Anaerolineales bacterium. Classification (GTDB taxonomy): domain Bacteria; phylum Chloroflexota; class Anaerolineae; order Anaerolineales; family DRMV01; genus S139-71. The sequence continues at coordinate 216 of WFUL01000052.1, forward strand.
CACACCCCGGTTGTCCAGACGCAGCAACGCGCTATCTCCTGCGGGCCCGACACCGTTGGCGAAGCCGGTCATCTGCGCGCTGGTGCCATGGGGCAGGTGGCAGGTGGTGCAGACCACTAACTGATCGGCAGTGGCACCGTTGTCGGCCAAGGGTAGGGTGAAACCACCAAGGCCCGTGGTCTCGGGATTCGCATTTCCATCGTAGCTGAAGGGCATATCCACCCGGTGGGTGAACCCACCACCGTAGGTCAACGCGGTGGGGTCGCTTCCCGTACCCGCAGCCGTCTCGTGGTAGGACTGGTGGCAGGCCGCGCAGAAGGAGGAAAGTTCAGCGGTGGTCCAATTTTCAGTATCGTAGTCCTTGTTTGGACCGGGATCGTAATCCGTAACCTGAACCGTTACATTGTTCACTGTGGTCTGGAGGATGCGGTAGTTGGTGGAACCATGAGGATTGTGGCAGGAGGCGCAGTCCAAGCCCTCGGCCAGATTGCCTGTCTGACCGCGGTCCACACCATTACCCCAGGCTGCCGTCACTGTGCCTGTTACATCATGGGTGGAGGTCACCGCGGCCCCATCGTAATTCACAAAGCCGCCTCCCAAAAGGGGGGCATTGTCCAGAGTGTTTGTTTCACCAATGGTGCTCGAGCTCCGAGTAGACAGGAAATAGCCATCGGCCACATTGGTGTCTGCACCAGTGCCCGCACTTCCATGACAGGACATGCACAAGTCGTAGGTAGACGGGGATGTCAGCAACCGAGGTCCCTGGGCGGTGTGGGCCCGGTGGCATCCAGCGCAGGCGTCCGTGGTGGCCGTGTAGTCTCCGTGGGGGCCGCCGTTGGCCCAAACCGTACCGGATGACCACACCGCCAGACCCACAATGAACGCCAGAATCCATACAGCACGTTTCATCACGCCACCTCCTATGCAACAACTTTGTACGTAAATCATGGTCTGTTACCCCCATTCTACGGGAGAAGGGTCCCCCCGCCTATGTGACGGATGTCATCTTCTGTAAAGAAGGCCATCAGGATGTCACATAAACAGTGAGCAGGGACACACAGAAGTGCGCCCCTGCTCACATTCGTGGCGTGATAGACATCACGATCTCAGTAAGACCACACCTGCACCCGGTTGTTGGCCCGGTCCGTGATGTACAGGCGACCCTCCGGCGTGATGGCGATGTCCACCGGGAAGTTGAACTGGCCATCCAGCTTGCCCGGCGTACCGAAGGTGAAAAGATACTGGGGTTCCGGCACGCTGAAGTCGTACACCCGTACACCCTGCCCCACCGTGTCCACCACATGCAGACGCTGACGGTCGTCCAGTTCCATGCCGCGAGGCAGGTTCAGGCCCCCATCCCCCACCGCGGCGAACAGGTACAGGAAGTTCCCCTGCTCGTCCCAGACGGACAGGCGACCGTTGTTGCCGTCGGACACGATGATGCGACCCAACGCGTCCACCACTGCCATGTTGGGGAACAGGAACTGGTCTTCCTCTTCCCCCGCGGTGCCAAAGCTCAGCACCGGCGGGTCGAAGTTCGTCCAGTCGTCGCGCATAATGGCCTCGGCCGGATAGACCAGAACCCGATGTTCCTCCCCGATGACGTCGGTGAGGAACAGGCGTCCCGTGGGGTCGATGTATACGCCCAAAGGCGCCCAGGGATCACGCATTTCTCGCGGTGGTGCCGGAAGGGTTTGGGCGACCTCTCCATCCGGGCTCAGGACGTAAACGGTCTGCTCGAAGAGATTGAACGCAAAGGTGCCTTCGGGTAATTCCCCCTCAAAGGCATGGGCCACATATTCGGAAAGGGTGAAATCAGGGGCGAGAAGGGCATCGAGAAAATTGCCGTCCCGGTCGTACACAAACACCGCGTGCTGGAGTCGGTCACTCACATAGACCCGACCCCAGGCGTCGGTGGCCAGGTAAACGGGAACCCGTTGCGGGGATGTCGTTCGGGGTGGCGCGAAGGAGAACAGGAAATTGCCCTCAGGGTCAAACACCTTGATCAATCGCTCTCCCGCGCTCTCGGCCACATAGATCCGGTCTCCCTCGGGCGACAGGGCCACGCCCACAGGTTCGTCCACACCGTAGATAGAAAACAGGTAATGAGGCGGGTAATTCGCCTCCACCGGCACGGGCACCAGTTCAGGAAGGGGCTCTGGCTTTTGGAGATAGCGAATGAACAAATACACTGTCGCACATAAACAGAGCAAGAGGAGCACTAAAAGCAGGAGCAACCATAGAAGTTGTCGCTTGCGCAGCTTCACCTCATCTTCCGTAACTGTGCCAAACACTGAAGCTATATCCTCGTTTTCAAGAGAGGGGGCGTTCGGTCGCAAGTTTTCAGTATCCCGATGCTCGCTCATGGAGTCCCCTCCTTTTGTTGTGTCTGCAAAGCTTCCAGTTTCGCCTGCACCCGACCATACACATGCTGGATAGTGAAGTCATCTGGATTCAAGGCATAGGCCTTTTCCAGGGCTTGGAGAGCCGCATCCAAGTCCCCCATGGCCTCATAGGTCATGCCCAGGCCCAGCCACACGGGAGCGAAATCGGGGAGTTGCTCGGCCGCTTCCTGCAAACGGGCCAGGGCGGTCTCGTAGTCCTCTTGGGTGAAGGCCACCATACCCCGGGCGTAGAGCATATGGGCCGGTTTCTGCAGGTTCTCGTAGCATTCGGCCATACCCTGGTAGGCCTCGGTGAAATAGGGCACCAGGCGAACGGCCCAGTGGTAGTGCTCCAAGGCTTCCTCGCATCGATTCAGGTGTTGCAAGGCCACGGCCAGTTGGTAACGGGCGTCCGCGTCGGTGGGGGTGATACGCAACGCGCCTTGCAAAGGCTCCACCGCTTTCTCGTATTCAGCGCGTTGCACGTAAGTCTCGCCGACATAGTAATAGGCGGTCTGCAATTGGGTGTCGATGCCGGCCAGGGGATGGTCTTCCCGGAGGGCAATAAACTTTTCCAGACGCGGCAACGCCTTGTCTTTACGCTCCATACGCACGTAGGACAAACCCGCCAGATACCAGGCCAGGTCCTTATCTGGATAGGCTTTGGCGACCTGGTCGGCCTGTTCCGCGGCGCGGTCGTACAGGCCGGCTTCAAAATACAAGGCGGCCAATTGCAAACGCAAGTCCGGGTCCGCGGGGTTCTCCCGAACCTGTTGTTCTGCCTGTTCAATCGCCTTTTGCAATGGGGAGGGTTGGCCCCGGGGACGATAGCGGTCCCAATAGTAGTAACCGGCAAACGCGCCGCCAACCAAAATGAGCAAAATACCGACCACCAAGATGGCCCGTACCAAAACCCGCGGAGTCAACCATTTCTCCCATGGTGCCTGTCCCTTCATTGTGCCTCCTTATCGAAGCCGACATCTTTCAAGGTAAAGCTTCAAGCCTGAACTTGAGACTGCATCCGTTCTTGTCGGAGCGCTTCTTCCTCTTCTGCCAAACGCAACAACTCGCGCCAGATTTTACGTCGCAAGGTATAGGCCCGTAGTATGCGTTGGTACTCCTTAGGGTGCTCATGCTTCATCTCCTCTTCGGTCATGTAACCGGTGAAAATGCTGGTGTTGCGGGTGCGGACCATCACGTGGTACATGTGCCACGTCAGGATGGCCAGCACCGCCAGGACGGCTTCCCAACCGTGCAACGCGCGCGCCACAGGAATAAGCCAGCCGGGGAGCACACGGGTAACTTCTTCGGCCCACCACATCATCAGGCCGGTTACACCCATCAACAGTGTACCCCACAACAAGGCCCAATACTCCATCTTCTCCTCTATGCTAAAACGGTCGTATTGGGGCCTGCGGGAGGCCAAACCCAGGTTGTACTTGACGTTTTGCCAGAGGTCCTTGAAGTCCTGCAGGCGAGGCCACATGGGGCCTTTCTCCCGCTTGACGAACCAGATGTCCAAAATCTCCCAGACGTGATACACCGAGGTCAGGGCCAGAGCTATGGCCGCCACCCGATGCACCGCCCGGAGCTTTTCCAGCCCTCCCAGGACGGAGGCCACATAGGCCACCCAGGACAGGTAGCTGAAACGTTGCAACAGCCCCGTCACGGCCAGCAAGACGAAAGACACGAGATGCACCATGTGCTCGATGCGATGGGCCGTAGTAAACCGCAGGAACATCCGGCGTCCATCGGGCAGGATGACCATACGGGACGCCAGGGCATCCACCTGACGCAGACGCTGATACAGGAGACGCCGTTTGATGGCAATGCGCTCCTCAGGGCTGAGGCTTTCCACCCCGAGAGCAGAGGAGACATCCGCGGAAGGCGGAAAAGAAGTTTCCTTCATGGTTCCTTTTCCTCGGGTTCGTCAAAGTCTTCCAGAACTGCCAATTCACGCCGGAGTTCCTCTTCCAGCTCCTGCTCCACCGAACGGGTAGCCTGGCGCAAGCGCTCCCGGCGTTCCTGCCAGCGCTTCCGGGCATCCAGGGCGATGTACATAAGGAAACCACCGATAACGCCCGGGATGAGCACATACCCATAGACCATATCAATCACACGCACAATGGCCGTCTCAGGTGAAGATTCCAGGGAGGGCTGTTGATGACGCAGCCAGGCCTCGGTGAAGTACTCGTTGACCTCCTTGTGGCAGTGGCCGCACGTCTCGGGCAGGTTTTCTGGAGCCACGGCGGAGGTCTCTTCTTCCACCGGCTGGATGTTGTGCACGCCATGGCAGTCATAACAGGTGGCTTCCTTGACCGGGGGACGCTCCGGGTCCATGCGAGCCACATTGACCGCGCGACCGTGGAAGTCGGTGAGGTAGGTCTGAAACACAGCGGTGGAAATACCGTATTTGCTCATGCGTTCAGGATCCGCGTGACATCGAGCACAAATGAGGGCCGATTCGTTGCGAAAGCCCGGCGTGCGAGGACCGCGCACGCTATGAACTCCATGACAATCCACACAAGTGGGCACGTCCGGGTTCATGGGGTCTTCCATCAAAGCCCGTCCATGACCACTATGACGGTATGAAGAATACACCGCGCGATGGCAGCGACCGCAAATTTCGGGGATGTTGGAACGGGGACGAGAGGGAGGCTTCATATCGTGGGATCCGTGACAATCGGAGCACACGGGTGCATCTCGGTTGCCGCGTTGCCGAGCCACTGTGTGCATACTTCCTTCAAAAGCCATCTCCTTAGCTTCTTCCTCGTGACAGGAAGCACACGCCCGATTGATCTGGAGCACCATTGCCCGGTAGTCAGGATAGGGCAGGTTGACCACCAATTCTTGCTCCAGCACTACCTGGTCCCCTCGACCTCCGGCCTGAGGATGACAGGTCACACAATTGATTTCCGGGCTATCCGGCCGATGAGGGTAGCGATCCCGATCATCATGACAGGCGACACACTCCAGCCCTTCGGGTCCATGCACGGAGTTCTCGAACTGACCGACGTCCACAAACAGCTGCACCGTCTCCCCGTTTTCAAATCGACCCCAAAAAGCATGCTGGGAATGGCACATCAAACAAGCTTCCTCAGGAGAACGCTCTTCCCCCATGATCACGCCTTCTGAAGATGGAACTTCCGGGGTCGGGAAAGGCGTGGGCGTCGGCGCGATCTCAGGCTGCGCCGTCGGGGAGGGCTCCTCCTGGGCATGAACCCGGTTATCCACCATTCTCCATCCCACCCCAAGCAGGACGAGCACAATCCATAAAGGGGTCCCCCATCGCACCAGGACCCCAACACGGGACGTTCGGTGGCCACCAAACCCGGAGGGAATCGTCATCCATGCACCTCACATCCTGAAAGTGACGTCGAACCCCTCTTTCTTTCAAAATTTAGCATAACGGTCTTCCCAAACCGGGGAAATAAGGGAATCACCTTAGGAGTCCCCCTTTTCCACCCCCTCATCGCCCAATTCGTGCCAAGTGTCATGCCAACCAAATTGGACAAGCCACTCCAGGAAACCAAAGATTTTGCACACTCCATCTACCCGTTTGGTATCCGCAGGGTAGCCTCGGGTTTGCCTTCTTTTTCCCTAGGGCCGGGCCCAAGTTGGTGGGATGCACAACAGAGAGTGTTTACCCATTAGGCCCAGGGGTCGATGAGACGGTGACGCACGGCATATCGCACAATATCGGCCACATTGTGTAGATTAAGTTTTTTCATCATGCGGGTTCGATGGACATCTACCGTTTTCGGACTGATGCCTAAAATGCGGGCAATCTCTTTGTTGGTATACCCCTGGGCCACCAAAATGAGGACTTCCCGCTCCCGAAGGGTGAGGCAGCGCTCCGGGTCATTGGTATGCCCACAGGCCAAAGCATCCACGACCAGCTTAGCAATAGGGGGGTAAAGGTAGGTCTTCCCTTCGTGAACAACCCTCACAGCCCGTACGACATCAACGTCGGAGGCTTCCTTTAATAGGTAACCCGAAGCCCCGCTTTCCAGCAGGGGAAGCACCTGGGCCGGATGGCCATACTGGGAAAGAATGAGTACACGAACCATGGGGTGGGTTTTGCGCAACTGGCGGAGCACGCTAAGGGCGGTCAAACCGGGCATCATGACATCCAAGATCACCACATCGGGAGGTTTCTCCTGCACCCTTTGAAGGGCTTCCGCTCCATCGGCCGCTTCTCCCACAACCTCGATATCGTCATGCATTTCCAAAATCGCCTTCAGGCCCGCTCGCACCAGGGCATGATCATCCACCACCAGTACCCGAATTTTCTCCTGGGCCATATCCCGCTCCTACCTTCCTTATATAAGCCCCCTTTATGTCTATTGTAACATCGGAAATTCACTGAGGTTTAGAGAGGAGAAGATCATGTGCCCGGTCAGACCTATGCGTTCAAGAACAATATCTGCTGTAGCATACTCATTATTTCCACTCCCAATCCCGAATCCGGTCAGAACTACCCTAATGGTTTCTCCATTCACCCTCGCCTACGAAACTAAAACAGCCTCACGGGAACGGGTGCATGCAGATGTTGCCGAAATCAGCCGGACCTTTATGGACCGAAAGTTTGGACCGCCTCTGCAGGCGGGCCTTTTCCTTATTGGAACGTACAGTACAGGTCTGTCCAGGCCCTGGACCGCAGGAACGGCTGACGGCCGTCAGCCGACCGCCGACGGCGAATTTTGGTCCCGGACCCAGACAGACCTGTGCGAAATGCTGGATGCCTTTCCAAAGCGGCACCACCTTTTCTCCCACTTCGGTAACTTTTGAGTGCACCCACGGGAACTGGCATAAATTCACGGGAAAAGGCGCTATGGTATACTCTGTAGCGGCACGATTCCGTTCAAGGAGGACTTCCGATGCCCCTGGAACGCAAAGGCCTTATCCGCTTCGGCGATCGTGAGGTCACCGTGGTGGGTCCGGACCTGAAACCAGGAGACCAGGCGCCGGACTTCACCGCGACCACGCAAGACTGGCAACACATCCACGTACTGGAAGCCACCCGGGGCAAGGTCCGCATCATCGCGGCGGTACCTTCCCTGGATACGCCGGTATGCGACCGGGAGACCCGCCGCTTCAATCAAGAAGCCGCTGCGCTGGGCGAGGACATTGCCATCGTGGTCATCAGCGCGGACCTGCCCTTCGCCCAGAAGCGCTGGTGTGGCGCGGCGGGGGTGGACAAGGTCCTGGTCGTTTCGGACCACATGGACATGGACTTTGGAGAAAAGTACGGTTGCCTGATGAAGGAAGTGCGTCTGCTACGACGGGCCGTGTTCGTGGTGGACCGCAACGGGACCATTGTGTACGCAGATTACATGCCCCGGCTGGGCGATGAGCCCAAATACGAAGAAGTGCTGGAGGCCGCCAGAAAGGCCCTGGCTCAGGCATGAGGTTTCGGTACCTGGGACGGCCCATGGGGGCCGTCCCAGGTACGCCCATTTCCTAAAGCATTCTCGAGGGTTGAGGTATGGCCTATCGGGCTGCGATTCTGACCGTTTCCGACCGAGCCGCCCGGGGGCAGCGGGAAGACCGGGCGGGTCCGGCTGTGCAACAACGATTGGAAGAAAACGGCTGGGAAGTGGTCCGCCTCAAGGTGGTTCCGGACGAATTCGACGAAATCTTCACCACCCTGCTCACATGGGCGGACCTGGAACTGGCCCATGTGGTCTTTACCGTCGGAGGAACGGGCTTCGGTCCCCGGGACATCACCCCCGAAGTCACCCGAAAGGTCATTCAACGGGAAGCGCCGGGGCTGGCCGAAGCCATGCGCCAGGCTAGCATGTCAAAGACCCCTTATGCCATGCTCTCCCGAAGCGTTGCCGGCATTCGGGGACGGGTGCTCATCCTCAACCTCCCCGGCAGTCCCAAGGCCGCGGTAGAAAACCTGGAGGTCGTGCTGCCGGTGCTTCCCCATGCGATACAGCTCCTGTGGAACGAACCCGAAGCCCACCACCTTCACCAACGCATGCAACAGACATCCCACCACGACCTCTCGTCTTCGGAGGAACCGACTTCCACCTCCCCAACCGAGGCATAGACGGCCATGGCTCCTTACGTAGGCGTACGCTTCCGTTGCGCCGGTCCTCTTTTCCCCTATGCCGTCCCAGAGGGCATGGACATCTCCCTGGGCGAATTTGTAGTGGTCGAAACCCCTCGGGGACAACAGGTGGGATGGGTGGTCAAAAGATGGCAGGAGCCCCCGGACAACTGGAAGGAAGGCACCGAAGTTTTGCGAGTGGCGACCCCGCGCGACCTTCTCCTCTGGCAGCTGGCTCAACAAAAGGGTCTGGAGGCTCTGGTCAACGCCCGGGCCCATGCCCAGCGTTTTGGATTGCAGGGACTTTCGTTTATGTACGTCGAAGTATCCCTCGATCACCAGGTCTACACCTTTGAGTACCACGCCGAGGAATCCCCCGAGAGCAAAGCCTGGAGAAAACTCCAGGAGGCTTTGCAGCGCACCTACCCCAAGCGCCTCTTGCAATTCCACAGGCTGGGTGCCCGAGATGCGGCCAAATGGGAAGGCGGACCTGGCGCGTGTGGCTCTCCGCGATGCTGTTCCCTGTTCCTGACCGATTTCCAATCCATCCAAATTCGCATGGCCAAGGACCAGCACCTCTCCCTGGCCAGTGCGGACATCACGGGCATGTGTGGTCGGCTGCGCTGCTGTCTGGCCTTTGAGCATGCGGTCTACCGGGAACTGCTGGACGCTCTCCCCAAGCTCAAGAGTCGGGTTCACACGCCCAAGGGTGAAGGTAAGGTGGTTGACCTTTTCCCCTTGCAAGGGAAGGTCGTCGTGGAACTGCCCGACCGCACTCGCATCACCTACTCTAAGGAAGAGATCGAATTCACGCCCCGCTGCCAACTCTGTCCCAAACCCACCAACGGCCATGCCAAGTCCAATGGAGACGCCTGAGCGACCGTACAGGACGAAAACCATGGAAAAGGAGGCGAGGTAAGGATGCGAACCCCCGTCGTGGCAGGCAACTGGAAGATGCACGGGACCGTCGAAGAGGCTCGACACCGGGTGTGGGACATGCTCCATCCCCTACAGGAGGTCCAGGGTGTCGAGCGGGTCATCTGTCCTCCGTTCACCGCGCTGCTGGCCGTGGCCAACATGCTCATGGGCACGGACATTGGCCTGGGGGCACAGAACATGCATTGGGAGGCCGAAGGGGCCTTCACAGGGGAAGTTTCCCCTCGCATGGTGGCCGAATTCGCCCAGTACGTCATTGTGGGCCATTCGGAACGCCGCAAATTCTTTGGCGAAACGGACGAAACGGTGCGCAAAAAGGTACGGGCCGCTCTGGACCATAACCTGACGCCTATCATTTGCGTGGGCGAGACCATTGGCGAACGGGAAACGGGTTTGACGGACCGGGTGGTGCGCCACCAGGTGCTGACGGCCCTGGCCGATGGCACTCCAGAGGAGGTCCTCCGGGTTATCATCGCCTATGAGCCGGTATGGGCCATCGGCACCGGCCTGACCCCCACGCCCGAGGAGGCCAACCGGGTACATCGGGAGGTCATCCGAGGCGCTCTGGCCGCCCGCTTCGGGGAAACAGTGGCCCAACGGGTGCGCATCCTGTACGGAGGCTCGGTCAAGCCTCACAACGCACCGGGCTTCTTTGCGCAGCCGGACATCGACGGCGCGCTGGTGGGCGGAGCCAGTCTGGACCCCCAGGCCTTCGTGGCCATCGTCCGGGCCGCGGCCGAAGCAAAAGGACTATCCGGGGACAACTGAGCCGGGATCCTTTCCGGTGAAGGGACGAGGTGTATGGCCATGACCCGATGGATTGTACTGGGGTCCGCTTATTCCGTGGCCGCATCCCACGCGGCGAACACCCACTTCCTGCTGATCACTCCGCGCCGCATGGTCCTTGTCGACTGTCCGGGACCTATGTTCCCCCGCCTCCAAGGAATGGGGGTGGACCCCCGGAACGTGACGGACCTCGTCCTCACCCACTTCCACCCCGACCACGTCAGCGGCCTGGTGTTGTTCTTGCAAAACCTCTGGCTGGCGGGGCGGGAAGAAACCCTCCACATCTACGGTCTGACCGATACGTTGGAGCGAGCGCAACGTCTGTTATCCCTCTTTCAGTGGGAACGGTGGACGAGGGCCTACGAGGTGGCCTTTCATCCAGTGGACGGACGTCATCTGGAACCCCTCTGGCAAGATCCAGATGTTCACCTGTACGGGGTTGCGGTCTGCCACAGCGTGCCCACTCTGGGCTTGCGTTTCGTATTCCCAGAAAGTGGCCGCGTTCTGGCTTACTCCGCGGACACGGCGCCCTGCGAACCGGTGGAAGAACTGGCGCGAGGCGCGGACTGGCTGTTCCACGAAGCCACCGGCGCCTTTGCCAACCACACCTCGGCCGCCCAGGCTGGAGAACTGGCCCGCAAGGCCGGCGTGCGGCATCTCTTCCTGGTGCACACCCCCCCGGACCCCGAAATACGCCAACGCCTGGAAGCCGAAGCCCGACAGACCTTCCAGGGACCCGTCACCGCGGCCTGGGATGGTTTGACGTTGGTGTGGGAACCATGAATCGAGACCTGGCCCGACGTCTCTGGCTACTGGGCGCGCTTCTGGCCTTGGTGTGGTTGGGAGGATGGCTCTGGACCTTCCACCAGAGCGCGTCTCCCTCTCCTTCCCCCACCCCAACTCCACCTTCACCCTGGGTTTATCTCTACCTCGATGGGCAGGCCCTGGGGCCCATCCGCACGGGAGCCCGCACGCCGGGTCAGATGCTGGACCGAATCGGACTTCGTTTTCCAAACCCGCCCCAAGTGTGGCTCAACGACCAGCCCTGGAACCTGGAACGCCCCTTCCCACCAGTAAGCGCCCTGGTCTTGCGGCTGGAAACGGGGACACCCACGCCAACCCCGGGCCCTCTGCCGGTGGGATGGGCTCCACCCCAAGCCTGGCCGCCCTCCCCGGCGCCCACGGCGCTGCCGACCCTGGCACCGGGCATGTGGCAGGGTCCTGAAGGTTCCCGGGTCCTTTACGCCGCGGCCGAGTTCGTGGGCGAGGCCCTGGCCCAACATGCCCTGGCGCCCCAGGGTCTGGACGTGCTCAATGTGGACGAAGACGCGCCCTGGCCTTCTGAGGAGCCGGTGCA
>WFUL01000053.1 GCA_015484985.1 Anaerolineales bacterium
GCTGTCGTTTCATGGCGCTTACCTCCTGAATGTGGTTTGGTGTGGAGCCGGGGTCTTGCTTGTATTCGGGCTTGGAAGCCCTTTCTACTCTCCGACCCCTTGGCTCCACGACGGAGACAAGGCGGTGACCCATCTGCTCAACGGGTTCTCACGACCCTGCGGCGAGACGGTCTACCGCCTTGTCTTTTTCTATCATACAAGCGCGAAGCCGCTGTTCACATTATCTCTTTTTACCGGCGGTCCTGTACCCGGTCAGGACTATGCAAGATATACGGGAAATAACTTCGGGCTTGAATCTCACAAGATATGGGGTATGCGCTAGGAGAGGAGGTAACGCCGCTTGACATGCCTTCCCCTTTCCCGTATCGTAAGAGGCGGCTTTAAGGTAATGACCTTGAAGTGAGCACGCTTTGCGTTCATTGGCGTGCACAGGTATTCTGTTTCAAAGGTAAGGCAAACATGCCCACGTTTCACATTGTGACCCTGGGATGCGCCAAGAACGACGTGGATTCGGCCTCTATGGCTCAATTGCTGGACCGTCAAGGTTACCGGGAGGTGGACCGGCCGGAAAAGGCCGATGTCATCATTGTGAACACCTGTGGTTTCATCGCCCCGGCCCGGGAGGAATCCTACCGGGTGCTTCGGGAATTGGCCACTCGCAAACGACGGGGGCAACTGCTCATCGCCGCGGGATGCCTCACTCAACGATACGGCCAGGAGGTGGTCCGACGGGTGCCAGGTATCGATGGGATATTGGGGACCCGGAGGTGGATGGACATCCTGGAGGTCATCCGCAAGGTCCGTCGCAAACCCCATCCCGAACCTCTGTACCATCTGCCCGATGCGCCCACCGTGGGACCTGATGTCCAGGGGGTCGCTCGGGTCGCGGTGCAGGGCCCCAGCGCCTATATCAAAATCGCCGATGGCTGCCGCCGTCCGTGCGCCTTCTGTGCCATTCCTCTCATCAAGGGCACCCTGGTCAGCCGCCCCATGGAGAGCATTCTGGAGGAAGCCCGGTTGCTGCAAGAACTGGGCGTGAAGGAAATCATCCTCATCGCCCAGGACACCACGGATTATGGTCATGACCTGGGGATGAAGGACGGCCTGGCGCGCCTCTTGGAACGTCTGGTTCAGGAGGTCCCCGACATCCCCTGGATTCGCATCATGTACGCCTATCCCGGCGCCGTTACCGACCGGCTCATCGAACTTATGGCCACGGAAAAACAAATCCTGCCCTACCTGGATATGCCCTTGCAGCACGCGGACCCGCGAGTCCTGCGCGCGATGCGCCGACCGGCCAATCTGGACTGGGTGTATCGCACCATCGAGAAGATGCGCCGGGCCATCCCCGACCTGACCCTGCGCACCACCTTTATCGTGGGCTACCCCGGCGAGACGGAGGAGGCCTTCCAGCGCCTGTTGGACTTCCTGGACGAGATGCGCTTCGACCGGGTGGGTGCCTTCCGGTTTTCCTACGAGCCGGAGACGGCAAGCGCCGCCTTGGGGGACCCTATTCCGCCGGAGGTCAAACAGGAGCGCTGGGAGCGCTTGATGGCCCACCAGCAGCGCATTTCCCTGGAAAAGAATCAGGCCTGGGTGGGTCGGGTGCTGGATGTGCTCATCGAGGGTGTGGACGAAGAAAGCGGTGTGTCCATCGGACGTTCCTTCCGGGATGCGCCGGAGATTGACGGCTTGGTCTTGGTCGAGGAAGTGCTCCCTATGGGTGAGATGGTTCCCGTGCGCATTACCCAGGCCCTGGTGTACGATTTAGTCGGGGTACCGGTGAACCGGGAGGAGTGACCTATGGATGTACTGTTTTTCTTCATCGCCCTGGGCCTTTTGATTCTCATTCACGAATTGGGCCACTTTTTAGCCGCGCGTGCTGTGGGTATTCCCATAGAGGAGTTTGGGATCGGGTTCCCACCTCGCGTCTTTACCCTCTTCACTTGGCAGGGAACCCGATTTACCTTCAACGCCATCCCTTTCGGCGGCTTCGTGCGCCCGCAGCCGGGTCCCACACCGGAAAGCCCGGACGCCCTGCGACGCGCGCCGCAGAAACATCAACTGCTCGTGCTCATCGCCGGGCCGCTGATGAACTTGCTGGTAGCTCTCTTGGTGTACGTGGTGGTGTATCTGGCCTTTGGTAAACCTGTTCCCCGGGAACTGGTCATCTGGTACGTCGAGCCGAATTCCCCTGCGGCCCAAGCGGGCATGTTGCCTGGAGACCGCATTGTAGCCGTGGCCGGGAAGCCGATCGAGGACCTGGAGGACCTGCAACAGGCAGTCCAGGCCCACGCGGGCCGGCCTTTGCCCCTTACGATACGACGTCAGGGAGGAGTTCTCACCGTGGAGGTTGTCCCTCGACGCACCCCTCCCCCGAATCAGGGTCCCATGGGCATTCGGTTGTTGACCTATGGATGGGAGCCCGTTCCTTTGCTGGAACGTCTCCGGCTGGCGTGGGTAACCACGGTGGAGCAGATTCGGGCCCTGGTGGAGTTCCCCATCCGCCTGCTCACCGCGCGCACGCCGGAGGAGCGGCCCCAGGGAGAAGTGCTGGGCTTTCGGGGAATGTACACGTCCTTCCAAACGGCCCTGTACGTGGACCGGGTACTGGGACACAGCCTGCCCGTGTACGCTTTATCTCTGGTCGCGTCGCTGAGCATTTCCCTGGGTATTCTCAACCTCATCCCCTTCCCCGCTCTGGATGGCGGGCGGATTACGGTGATTCTGGGAGAGATGCTCTTTCGGCGGCGTTTACCGGTACAATGGGAATACGCCCTCATGTTGGTGGGCTTTTTCGTGTTGATGTTGGTGATGGTGTTGATTAATCTCAGGGAGTGGTTGCCTCAATGACCGAAGGACTTTGGCAGGATCCGCAACAGGCGAAGGAACGGGACTTCCAGAACCTCATCGAGCAGGCCCATAAGTACGGTGACCAACTGCAGCAAGAACACGTTCAGGTGCTCTCGGACTTGAGTACCGAGCAGGTGCGTCGCTGGAAGGATGTGTGGTTGCAGCTTCCCGTGAGCACTCGGCGGCGCATCGTGACCCTCTGTGACCGTTTGCTGGAGGATGATCCCAGGCTGTCCTTTTTTGAAGTGGGTCGGATTGCCCTAGAGGACGAGGACGCGGAGGTCCGGGAGTACGGCCTGCGCCTCATTGGCATTGAGGACTTGGAGGCCCGCTCGGTGGTGCCCTTGCTCATCCGGCACTTGTGGGATGAGGCGCCGATGGTGCGGGCCCGGGCCGCGGAAGAATTGGGCCGGTTCGTGCTTCAGGGTATGGTGGACCAGATGCCCTTCGCCTTGTTGCGCAAGGCTGTGGCCGCGTTGTTGTATATTTTGCATGAAGAACCGCCCACGGCTCCGGTATGGGCGCAGGCCCTGATGGCGGTTGGCTATGCCGCACCGCGCGGATTGGGCGAGTTCCTGGAGTTCGCCTATTACCAGGGTGATATCGCATTGCGATGCGCGGCGCTGGTGGCCATGGGCCGCACGCTGGACCCGGCCTGGAAGCGCTACATTCTCGCCGACCTGCAGCACCCCCACCCCAAGGTGCGGGCCGCGGCGGCCGAGGCTGCGGGGTTCGCGGAGGTGCGGGAGGCCCTGGACGACGTGCTCTACCTGCTCACCGACGCCTCCAAGGAAGTGCGCATTGCCGCGGCCTGGGCGGTTTCGGAACTGGCCGAAGAAGATGAGCACTTTGAAATCCTGGAGCAGGCATGGCGCCAGGCCCAGGAAGAGGACGAGCTGGAAGCCCTGGAAGCCGCGCTGCAAAACCTGGAGTTCCGCTTCATGCGTCGGGAGTGGAGCCTGCTCGAGATGGCCTTGAAGGATGAATGGGACCAGCGGCAGCCTCCTACCCTCGATTTGCGCGAGGCCCAAAACGGGACGCCCAACGGCAACGGCCCCAAGGCCTCTTCCCCGACGCGGGATCAGGAAGAATCCGGGAGCCCGGACGCGTCCTGACGCGTCTTGTCCCGGTCGGTATACCCCTTTCCGGGAGACAAAGGATAACTTCCCCAACAGGATGCAGGGACCATGAATCGGCTCGCTTCGTCCCCGAAAGTGTCGGTCCAGCATCATCTGCAGTCTGGACGAAAAGTTGGACAGCCTTTGCAAAGAGATAACGTTGGGCAGCGGCTACTACGCCGCTGCCCAGTATCATCATCTTCTTCTTCTTTGCTCCAGCCGCATCATTTCTTGACGCTTGGGGTACGTTCGTGGCGACTCAAAACGTTGGCTCTTCTGGCCCTCCTGATTTTGGCAGGAGGGATGCTGGGCGCGGCTGTAGCGCAGCTCGAAGTGGCCAAGACCCAGGTGACGGTGGAGTTTGGCCGTCAGGTGACCATTGTGGCCCGTTTTCGCGCCCCCCGGCCCATCGAACGGGTTTATCTCTTTTTACATCCCGAAGGCACCATGAACACCTACAGTGGCGAAATGGAGGCTCAAGGCAAAGGGTGGAAACGCACGTTCACCCTAAAGGAATGGCCGCTCCCGCCTTTCGCCACAGTGTACTACTGGTTCCAGGTTCGCTACCAGGATGGGTCCACCGAGCAAACGGCGGCCTTCACCTTTGAATACGCAGACACCCGCTTCACCTGGGAGACCCTAGCCGAACCTCCGATATTTGTCCACTGGACGCAAGGGGACCCGACCGTCGCCCAGGAACTCATCAATGCCGCCCAGGAAGCGATTCAGCGGACCCGGATGCAATGGCTGGCTCCCTCTCCGCAACGGGTGGACGTTTACTTGTACCCCGACGCCACGGCACTGGAGCCCCTGCTTCAAGATGCCCCTGAATGGGCAGGAGCCAGCGCTTATCCGGCCCTGGGGACCATTTTGCTCATCCATCCCACCACACCGGCGGAGCTCGCGCAACGGGAGCGGGATGTCGCCCACGAAGTGGCGCATGTGGTGCTGTATGAAACCCTGAAGGGAGCCGCGGTAACCCTTCCCTGGTGGTTGCAGGAGGGCCTGGCCTCCCTGGCCGAGCCCGATGTCCGAGAGGAATATCCCGGGGTGTTGGCCCGGGCATGGCAGAAGCAGGCATTGGTGTCCATGTCCGACCTATGTATTCCCTCCTTCTGGAACCCCGATGAGGTGCAGCTGGCCTATGCGGAAGCCGCGTCCTTCGTGGGTTTTCTCCAGCAACGTTATGGCGCACAGAAGCTCTATCGCCTCCTTCTGGCCTATGCTACGGGATTGCCCTGTGAAGAAGGCGTGCGGGAGGTCTTCGGCCGATCCTTGAGTGAGTTGGAAGCCCTGTGGCAACAGGAAACACTGGCGTACACCGGTCCTGAATTGAGACAGAAGATTCCCGTGGTGCTGTTGTGGTCAGGGGTGCTTGCCCTGGTGGCCCTTTCGTTCACCCTGGTCTTCGTCTGGATTCGACGGTTTGCATGACGGGGCTTGACGACCATGACCGTGAACACACCCTCATCGGCTTCCCTGGTGGTTGCCTTTCAGGGAGAACCGGGCGCTTATAGTGAAGAAGCCGCGCTAGAGTCCCTGGGTGTGTCCATTCGTCCTCTCCCCTGTCCGCGTTTTGAGGACGTCTTTCAAGCGGTGGTCGACGGTAAAGCGGATAGAGGCATCGTTCCCATCGAGAATTCCCTGGCGGGAAGCATCCACCGCAATTACGACCTGTTGCTCCGCCATTCCGTGCACATTGTGGGGGAATACCACTACCGGGTGCGCCACTGCCTGCTGGCGCTTCCGGGGGTGCGCCTCGAGGACTTGAAGGAAGTGCGCTCCCATCCGCAAGCGCTGGCCCAGTGCGAACAGTCTATCCAACGCCTGGGCCTCCGGCCGGTTCCGGCAGGGGATACCGCCGGAAGCGCGCGCTGGATTCGCGAACAGCAGGCCCGCACCGTGGCGGCGATTGCTTCACGCCGCGCGGCCCAGGTGTATCGCTTGCAGGTGTTGAAGGAAAACCTGGAAGATAATCTTCAGAACTACACCCGCTTCCTGTTCATCGCACGGGAACCTTATGAGGGGTCGGATGCCGAGGACGAAGCGTATAAGACCTCGGTGGTTTTCACCCTGCCGAATCGCCCCGGGTCGTTGTTTAAAGCCCTCAGCGTCTTCGCCCTGCGGGACATTGACCTGACGAAGATTGAGTCGCGGCCCATCCCGGGGAAGCCCTGGGAGTACCTGTTCTACGTGGATTTCGTGGGACACGCGCACCGGGGAGCCGGAGAGCGGGCCCTGAACCATCTGGCAGAAATTGCACCCTTCCTGCGGGTGCTGGGTTCCTACCCCCGCCATCCCTTCCATCAGGCCCTGGAGGAGGAATAAACGAAAGGGCAGGCGGGATGGTCCACCTGCCCTTGGTCGTTCTTTGGTGACGGTGACCTCACCTCATGGGCAGGGTTTTTGCACGTTCTTACAAAACCAGGTCTTTTCAAGGTGATTGGCCACGTGACGCGCAGGCCTCCTCGGGCTCAGGACCGCAGGGAGAAAAATAAATTTGTGTGGGGCGGCGAAGCC
>WFUL01000054.1 GCA_015484985.1 Anaerolineales bacterium
GGTCATTGGGGTCCCCTGAGGGCGGGAATCCAGAAGGAACGTCCCACAGCAGGGTGGCGGGGGTCCATCCCTTTTCAAAGGCGGCCACGTAGGTGAAGGGCTTGATGGATGAGCCTGGCTGCCGGGGGGCCAGGGCCATGTTGACCTGGCCGTCAATGTCTTCGTTGTAGAAGTCGGCGGAACCCACCATGGCCAGAATTTCCCCCGTGGAGGGACGGATGACCACCACCGCGCCGTTGGTGAGGTTATGTTTCGGTCCCAGGGTTTCCACCTGTTCCCGTACTAAGTCCTGGGCCAGGTCCTGAAGTTTGGGGTCCAGGGTGGTGTATACGGTGAATCCGGAGCGATAAAGGGCCTGGGGACCGAACTGTTCTTCCAGGAGGCGACGCACATAGAGCACCCAGTGGGGGTATTTCATCGGAAAGCGAGGTGGGGGGAAGTCGTAGAGTTCCAGTTCCGCGGCCGCGCGGGCCACATCTTTCGCGGTGACGCACACCGGCTGGTCAGCCTCCCCCACCTGGATGCAACCCTGCTCCTGGCTGACCTCGTACATCAAGTACAGCACCTGTCGTGCCCGCTGGAGGGCTGCCTCCCGGTTGGTGTACACGTCGTATACCGCGGGGGCCTGGGGCAGACCTGCCAGGAAGGCAGCCTGGGCCAGGGTGAGGCGGTCCGCGGTGGTGTGGAAGTAGGTCTCGGCCGCGGCTTCCACACCATAGGCCAGGTTACCATAGTAGACCTCGTTCAGGTAAAGTTCCAGAATTTCCTCCTTGGAGTAACGCCGGGAGATTTCGGCCGCGAGGATGATTTCTCTGATTTTTCGCTCATACGTGCGTTGGGCCCGTTCCTCCGGGCTTAGAAGCAGCATGCGGGCGACCTGCTGGGGGATGGTGGAGGCTCCGCTCACGATACGCCCGGCGGTGAAGTTCACCCATAAAGCCCGCAGGATGGCGATGGGATCGAAGCCGGGATGGCGATAGAAGTTCTTGTCCTCGGTGGCAATGGTGGCGGCAATCATGTAAGGGGAAATGCCGCTCAAGGGGCGATAGCGGCGGCGTCCGGCCCGAGGGTCCACGATTTCATACAGCAGGTTCCCCTCCCGGTCCAGGATGCGGGTGGTTTCAAAGGTGGAGGCCCGGTTGCGCAGGTCGTCCACGGGCGGTAGGGTGGAGGCGATGGCGTAGTACCGGGAGATGCCCCACGCCAGGACCCATCCCAGGGCCAGAATGAAGAGAACGCCGATGAGGAAACAACCCTGCAGGCAACATCCCAACCCCCGGCGCCAGTGGATGGGACGGGAAGGGGTCTTCCGCGATCCCCTGTCGGCTTTCGCCGTCCGTCTCACCCGAGGGATTCGGGTGGGGACCCTCACTTCTCGCTCGGGCAGGGGGAAACCGTGGGCATCCAGGCGTCGGGGTGGGTGAATCTTGCGCGATGCCCCTTCCGTTTTTCCAGAGGAAAGGCGCCGGGCAGGTTCCGGGTCGCCCTCGGGGCCTGCGCCGGGTTCCTCGTCGGGGTCCCGTGGGAGAGGGGGCACCATCATGCTGCGGCCGCCTCCTCCTGAGGGCGGGAGGCCACCAAGACCGTCCAGACCCCCCGCATGACCGTGTCCCCATGCTGGTTCTTGACGGTGATGCGGATGTCTACCGCGCCGCCGCCTAGGCGGGGCAGGGGCTTGGTGTTTTCGATACGCAGTATCGCGTGCACGGTGTCTCCAATGTACACCGGCTTGGCGAACTTCCAGTCCCGAATTTCGCGAAAGGCGATGACCGTCTCGTCCAGCAGGCCCGTTTGCATGGCCAGGCCGGAGATGATGGAAGCCACCAGCAAGCCGTGGGCGATGCGACGCCCGAAGGGCGTCTTGCGGGCATATTCTTCATCGGTGTGGATGGGATTGTAATCCCCCGACAGACCCGCGAAGTTCACCACGTCGGCTTCGGTGATGGTGCGTCCCTGGGTGACGATTTCCTGACCGGGTTCAAACTCTTCAAAGTAACGACCACGGCGTGCCTTCTCCATAACCTTCCTCCTCAGCCGGGCGGTTCCTGCCTGTATGATAAGCGGGGGAGGGGTCCAGGTCAATGTGCGAAACGCTGGGCCCTTTCCGGGCGGCATAACCTTCTCTTCGAAATCTTCGGAATCTTTTGGGTGCACCCTCAGGACAATGGGTGCATGCAGATGTTGTTGAAATCAGCCGGTCCTTTATGGACCGAAAGTTTGGACCACCTCTGCAAGCGGGCCTTTTCCTTTTGGAGCGCACAGGTCTGGCTAGGCCCTGGACCGCAGGAGTAAAAAAGAGATAATGCAGCAAGCGGCGAAGCCGCTTGCTGCATTATCTCTCTCTTCATCCGGGGTCCCGGACCCAGACAGACCTGTGCGAAACGCAGGGTGCCTTTCCAAAGTGGCACCACCTTTTCTCCCACTTCGGTAACTTTTGAGTGCACCCTGGACATTGAAAAGCGGAACGGGAAAAACCACCTTATGGTACACTTATCCAAAATACCCCCGGAGTACACCCATGACCACGGAAAGGGTTGCCCTTCGGATTGACGGTCAGGAAACGACCGTGCCCGCGGGGATCACCATTTTGGAGGCTGCGCGTCGGCTGGGGAAGGACATCCCCACCCTATGCTACCACCCGCACCTGACGGCCAATGGGCTGTGCCGGTTGTGTGTGGTGGAAGTGGAAGGCGCGCGACTGCTTCAACCCGCGTGCGTGGTTCAGGTCCGGGAAGGCATGGAAGTCTTTACCCGGAGCCCGCGGGTGGACCGGGCGCGGCGCACCATCCTCCTTCTCCTGGCCTCGGCCACGGACGTGTCGGAGGACCCCGAGTTGCAACGGTGGATGGCGGAGTATGATGTGGACCCCTCCATCCTGGGCTCTGTAGAGACCCGCACCTATCCCCTCATTGACGATAATCCCATGTACGTGCGGGATTACAGCAAGTGCGTGCTGTGCTGGCGGTGCGTGCAGATTTGCGCCGAGGATGCACAGTACACCTTTGCCCTGACGTTGGCTGGCCGCGGTTTCCATACCCGCATCGCAACCTTCTTCCATATCGCCATGCCCGAGAGCACTTGCGTATTCTGCGGTCAGTGCGTGGAAGTATGTCCTACGGGTGCCCTCAAGCCCCGGCGGGAATATCTGTTGGAGCATGGGTATCGTCCGGAGGAACTGGTTCATCTGGCCGCATTTGACCTGGACTTGGTCCATCATCCGGCCACCACCTTCGGACAACCCTCGACCCCCGTATCCCAGGAGGAGGCGCCATGACCGTCGTTTTCTTGTGTTTTGTCCTTGGCCTTGCCCTCTTCGTCCTGTGGGTGCTCACCCAGGCCATCAAAATCGTGCGGGAATGGGAGCGCCTCGTGGTCCTGCGCTTGGGACGGGTCGTTGGCGTCAAAGGCCCGGGCCTGGTCTTTCTCGTTCCTATCCTCGACCGGGGCATTCGGGTGAGCCTGCGAGAGCGGGTGCGGGAAATTCCTCATCAGACCTGCATCACCAAGGACAACGCGTCCATCTCGGTGGATTTCATCTGGTACTACAAGGTGCTGGACCCCTTGCAGAGCGTCATGCAGGTGGAGGATTTTGAAAGCGCGGCCCAGGGTATGGCCACGACCACCCTGCGGGCCGTCATCGGTGGCATGTTGCTGGATGAGGTCCTCTCCCAGCGGGAGGCCATCAATGAACTCTTGCGTACCCGTTTGGATGAAGTCACTGAGCGCTGGGGCGTGAAGGTGACCAATGTGGAGATTCGGGAAATCATCCCGCCGCGAGAGATTCAGGAAGCCATGAACCGGCAGATGTCCGCAGAGCGGAACCGGCGAGCCCTGGTCACCGAGTCCATGGGCAAGAAGGAAGCGGCCATCAACGTGGCCGAGGGCGAGAAACAGGCCACCATTCTGCGGGCTCAGGGCGAGCGGGAAGCCCAGATTTTGCGGGCCGAGGCGGAGCGTCGCGCGGCCATTCTACGGGCCGAAGGTTTCGCCAAGGCGCTGCAACTCATCAACAACGTGGCTCAGGACCTGGACCAGCGGGTGCTGACGTTACAGTACCTCACCATGATGGAACAGATGGCGAATACCCCTTCGTCCAAGTTCGTGATTCCTATGGAGTTCACCACGTTCATGAAGGATGTGGCTTCCCGGGTCTCAGGAGGGGATGCCGGGAAGGCATGACGACGTATCCAGACCCGGACAGGGCGGCCGGCATGTGCGCGGTCGCCCTTTTTCTTACCTGTGATCGGGAAATTTGGAACCGAACCTCAACCCTTACATCACAGGAGGCTCACGATGAGGAAGGACTGGCAGGCCTGGGTTCAGGAGCGGCGGGCGCTCATTGATGTGGCCATGGGGCGCGCGCCCGCGGATATCGTGCTGCGCAACGGCCGATGGGTCAGTGTGCAGACGGGGGAAATCCTGCCCGGTACGGACATCGCCATCAAGGGCCAGCGCATCGCGTATATCGGCCCCGATGCCTCCCACACCATCGGTGAGGACACTCAGGTGGTGGATGTGGACGGTCTGTATATGACCCCCGGCCTTTTGGATGCCCATATGCACATCGAATCGGGCATGGTCACGGTGACGGAATTCGTGCGTGCTGTGGTTCCCTGGGGAACCACGGGGATGTTCGTCGACCCGCATGAAATCGCCAATGTCTTTGGGCTGGAGGGCATTCGCCTTATGGTGGAAGAAGCCCGGCAGCAGCCCATCCACGTTTGGGTGCAGGTGCCCTCCTGTGTACCCTCTGCGCCCGGTCTGGAAACCCCCGGCGCGACCATTGGACCGGAGGAAGTGGCCGAGGCCTTGCAATGGGAAGGTGTGATTGGCCTGGGCGAGATGATGAACTTCCCGGGTGTGTTCAACGGCGACGAGAAAATGCTCGCGGAGATGGCCGTCACCTACCTGGCAGGGAAAACCGTGGGCGGCCATTACGCCTCTCACGACCTGGGCCTTCCCTTCCATGGCTACGCGGCCGGCGGTGCCGAGGACGACCACGAGGGAACCCGCATGGAGGATGCCCTCGCCCGCGCCCGTCAGGGGATGAAAGTCATGATGCGTCTGGGTTCGGGATGGAAGGACGTCGCGGCCCAGGCGCGCGCCATCACCGAGGGTCGCCTGGACCCCCGCCGGTTCCTGCTCTGCACCGACGACTGTCATGCGGAAACTTTGGTGGAAGAAGGGCACATGGACCGGGTGGTGCGGGAGGCCATCGCCCAGGGTATCCCTCCCGTCGTGGCCATCCAGATGGCCACCCTCAACGTGGCCGAGCACTTCCGGGTGGACCGAGAGGTGGGCTTGTTGGCTCCGGGGCGGTATGCCGATATCCTGCTGGTCAGCGACCTGCCCTCCTTCCGGGTGGAACGGGTTATGGCCAAAGGGCGTTGGGTGGCGGAAAGAGGTCGCCTGCTCATTGACCTGCCCGTCTACACCTATCCCACCTGGGCCACCCAATCCGTCCGCCTGGCCCGCGCGTTGACCCCTCAGGACTTCGCGCTCCCCAGCCGTTCCAACCCCACGGTCAAGGCCCACGTCATCGGCGTGGTGGAGAACCAGGCACCTACTCGTCATCTCATTATGGAAGTGCCGGTGAATAGCGGTGAGGTGCATCCCAACATACAAATGGACATTGCCAAAGTGGCCCTGGTGGAGCGCCATCGGGGCACCGGCCAGGTGCAGGTAGGTCTGGTTCACGGTTTCGGCTTCACCGCACCCTGCGCCGTGGCCTCCACCGTAGCCCACGACAGCCATCACTTGCTGGTGGTAGGCACCGATGAGGAACAAATGGCCCTGGCGGTGAACAAACTGGCCGAAGTGGGAGGCGGCCAGGTGGTGGTCAAAGAGGGCGAGGTCATCGGCCTGGTGGAACTCCCCATTGCCGGGCTCATGTCCACCGAGCGGGCCGATGTGGTGGCCCACAAGGCCCGTAGTGTGCTGGAGGGCTTCCGGGCGTGTGGGTGCACCATGGAGAACCCCAACATGCAACTCAGCCTGCTGGCCCTGGTGGTCATTCCGGAACTGCGCATTTCGGATAAAGGCCTGGTGGACGTGACCCAGTTCCGGGTGATTCCGGTGCTGGAGGAGTGACGGGCAGCGCTTCTTCATCAAGAAAAGAAATCGTGGTGTGGGGCAGCTTCGCCGCCCCACACCACAATTCCTTCCCCTCTACGGTCCTGTGTCCGGTTCGGTCTGGGCGAAATCGGAGCCTCATCGAAGCGAGACTAAGGCGCGGGCAGGAAAATCACGTCGCTGAAGTCGTCTTGATGTCGCGCCGGCACCCTCCACCGCCTCAGGATATGTCGAATGGTCGGGAGCGCCTGTAGCGCGGCTTCCCGGCCTCGTTGCCAAATGACTTGGGGGTCCACGTCTCGGGCCAGCGCGGTGAACTCGGCCAGGGGCACCCGGACGGTTACCTCTGGCCGGTCCAACTTGAGGCGCATATAGGTCAGGGAAGACGCGGACATATCCGCGGCCCGCAGGAAGAAGGCCAGGGCCTGGGTATAACGCCATCGTTTCAGCAAGCCCCCCAGCATGGGAATGCGTTCCCCAAGGGTGGGCAGGGGACGTCGTCCCAGTTCTTCGGGAGGCGTGGTCAGCACCACTGCGACCACGGGTGCGTCGGGGGCCAGCCACCGGGCCAGACGTACGGGCACGTTGTCCAGCAC
>WFUL01000055.1 GCA_015484985.1 Anaerolineales bacterium
CCATCGGGGCATTCACACCCTGGCGGAGGAGGCCACGGAAGCTTACGAACAGGCCCGGGCTCGGGTGGCTCGCTTCATCGGCGCGGCGTATCCGGAGGAAATCGTCTTCGTGCGTAACGCGACGGAGGCCATCAACCTGGTGGCCAAGTCCTGGGGGAAGGCTTTCCTCCAGCCCGGAGACCTGGTGGTGGTCACCGAGATGGAACATCATGCCAACATCGTGCCCTGGCAACAATTGGTGGAGGAAAAGAGTATCCGCCTGGCCTTCGTCCCTGTGACGCCCGAAGGGCGGCTGGACCTGGATGCGTACGCCCGCCTATTGGATCAGGGACCCAAATTGGTGGGCCTGGTGCACATGTCCAACGTCACCGGGACCGTCAATCCCATCGCGGACATGGCCCGGATGGCTCATGAAGTGGGCGCTCAGGTCCTGGTGGATGGCGCGCAGTCCACGCCCCACTTCCCCATCAACGTGCAGGCCCTGGGGGTGGATTTCTACGCCTTCTCTGGCCACAAGATGCTGGGTCCCAGCGGCATCGGCGTGCTGTACGCCCGTCGGGAGTTGCTGGAAGCCATGCCGCCCTTCCTGGGGGGCGGGGGCATGATTCGCAAAGTGACCCTGGAAGGCTTCACCCCGGCCGAACTCCCGGCGAAATTTGAAGCCGGCACCCCGGCCATCGCGGAAGCGGTGGGCCTAGCCGCGGCCATTGAATACCTGGAGAGCGTTGGGTGGGAGGCCATCACCGCCCACGAGCGGGCCCTGGGCGAGTACCTGCTTCCCCGGTTGTTGGAGATTTCCGGACTGCGCCTCCTGGGCCCTACTTCCATGGACGACCGGGGCACCGTGTTCTCCTTCTGGCTGGATACGGCCCATCCCCACGACGTGGCCCAGGTCCTGGACCACTACGGCGTGGCGGTGCGGGCCGGGCACCACTGCGCGCAGCCTCTGCACCAGCGCTACGGCGTGCCGGCCAGCACCCGTGCCAGCCTGTACCTGTACAACACCTTTGAGGACCTGGACCGCTTCCTGCAGGCCCTGCGGCACGTGGTGGAAATGTTTTCCTAAAGGGGTTTTCCCTTCCCCCGTAGAACAAGGCGGTGGTGCGTGACCACCGCCCTGAAGGTTGGTCCTTTCACAAATGGAGCCCGGTTTGTTGGGCCTTGAAACAGGCGGCTTTGCCGCCGAAAAGAAGATTTCTTTGGGAGCGCTTTTTGCGGCGGGCTTTGGCCCGCCGCAAATTTTCATACCGCCAGCTCTGCGAAGAGTTTGAGATAGTCCCGCAGTAAACGGGGCATGAGGAAGTGCCGGCGTACGTGTTCCCGGCCGGCCTTTCCCATCCGTTGGGCCTCCACGGGATGTCGGAGCAGATACAGGACGCGCTCCGCCGCCTCTTCCACGGTTTCGACAAGGAAGCCTGTTTCTCCATCCCGCACCTGCAGGGGAATGCCGCCCACCCGACCGCCCACGACGGGTTTGCCTTTCCACAAGGCTTCGGTCACCGCCAGGCCGAAGCCCTCACGGGTGGACTTTTGCACCACCACCGTGGCCATGGTCTGGAACGCGGCCACTTCCACCGGGCCCACACCGTGGAAGTTGTGGAGCACGTGGATGTCCATGTCTTCCCCGGCGTAGCGCAACACCCGGTCCAAGTAGAACCAGCCCTCGGGGTCGTCGTGGGCCATGACGCCCACCAGGGCCAGTTGCACCGTTGGCACTTCTCGTTTGACCGCCCGGTACGCGTCGATGACGCCCAGGGGGTCCTTCCAGGGATCGAAGCGGGCCACTTGGAGGAGCAGGGGTAGGTCGGGGTCGGGGCCGAAGCGGGCCACCGTTTCCCGGGCCCGGTCCGGGGCCATGGGTTGGTTTTTGGGCACCAGGGGGTCGATGGTCGGCGGAATGATGCGGATGTGGGGTTCCCGGATGCCCGGAAAGACGAAATCCTGCAAGGTGAAGATGACCGCGTCGTACTCTTCCACGTAGGGGAGAAAGAAGGCTTGGAAGGGCGGATGGGGTCGGGAGGTGTCGATGTGACAGCGCCATATCCAGCGACGTCCTCCCCGGCCCTCGGCGAAGCGGCGCAGGCCCGCGGGTTGGGGGTCGTGCACCACCACGAAGTCGTACGCGCCGTCGAAGCGGGAGGCGTTCTCCCGGTTATAGCGCTCCCAGATGGCCTGCATCTCGGGCGTGAAGTCCAGGGCCATGCCCTGCAGGCCGTTGTGGCAGGCTTTGGTCACCTGAAAGAACTCGTTTTCCCCGTGAATTACCTGCCACTGAGCGTCCAGCCCCACGTCCTGCATCAGGGGTACCAGGGATTGGAGGATTTCGGCCACGCCGCCTCCGAAGGCCGTGGCGTTGATGTGGACCACGCGCGCGCCTCGAAGCCGTCGGGCCAGTTCGTCGATTTCGTCCAGTAACGCGTCATCCACAATGCCGCGGTAGTCCTGGAGACGTTTGGGTTGTGTGGGAACGGTCTGTAACATGGGCTGCTCCTTGATCGAGAGGTTCGCGGGAAAGCGATAGGGGTTTCGAACCGGCGCCCCGTTGCGTTGTCCGGATGGACCCGTCGTTGAGGTCCATTCCCGATGTCCGTTTTGGCCCGGGTTTCATCCCTTGATGGAACCTGCCAGAATTCCCCGCACGAAGTAACGTTGCAGGGTGAGGAAGACCACCAGGGGCAGGGCCATGGTGACGAAGGCCGCCGCGGTCAGCAGGTGCCAGTTCTGCCCTAAGGAGTTGACCAGGCCGGTGAGCTTCACCGTGAGGGGGGCCACGTCTTCCGTCCCGCCCAGGTAGATGAGGGCCACCAGGAGGTCGTTCCAGACCCACAGAAACTGAAAGATGGCCAGGGAGGCCAGGGCCGGGGTAGACAGGGGTAAGGCCAACCGCCAGAACGCGGTCCACTGGGAAGCGCCGTCCAGGTAAGCGGATTCGAAGAGGTCTCGTGGCAGCGCGGCGAAGAAGTTGCGCAAGAGGTAGATAGCAAAAGGTAGGCCATAACCGGTATGGGCCAGCCAGATGCCGATGAAGGTGCCGGCCAGACCCAGGCGGTTGTACACCCGGAGCAGGGGAATCAAGGTCATCTGCAAAGGGACAATCATCAACCCCACCACCACGCCAAAAAGAAAGCGACGGGCGGGGAAGTCCATCCAGGCAAAGGCGTACGCGGCCAGTGCGGCCACGCTTATGGGAATCACGGTCGAGGGGAGGGTGATGAGCAGGCTGTTTCGGAAGGCTTGGGCCATGCCTTGTGCTGTGAGGATTTCGATGTAATTCTGAAGGGTGAACTGCCGCAAGTCCCAGAAGTGGGTGAAAACTGTCCACCAACCGCTGGAAAGTACCGCATCTCGGGGCCGGAAGGAACTGACCAACAACCCGATGGTGGGGGTGAGCCAAATCAGGGCCACGCTGATGAGCACTGCGTGTAGGAAGAAGCGTTCGGGACGTAGACGCATGAGTAGACTCCCCGGGTCTCGTCGTTCACCTCCGACGGTGGACCCTCACGTTACCGCTCCTCGTTTTCCAGAAAGCGACTCATGTTGATGAGCATGACGGGCAGAATGGCCAGGAGGAGGATTACGGCGATGGCGCTGGCTCGGCCGAAGTTTCGAAAGTGGAACATTTCCTTGTACATGCGGTTGGCAATCACCTCGGTATCGTAGTTGCCATTGGTCATGACGTACACGATGTCGAAGACTTTAAGCACGTTGATGATCATGGTTGTGGTCACCACCGCGAGGGTGGGCTTCATCAAGGGCAGGATGATGCGCCAGAAAATCTGCCATTCGCTGGCGCCGTCCACGCGCGCGGCTTCGAGCAGTTCCCTGGGGATGCCTTTATAAGCCGCGGAGAGGATGACCAGGTTGAACCCGGTCCATATCCACACGCCTACCGCGATGAGGGAGAAGTTGTTGATGTGGCGATTGGTGAGCCAGGCCACAGGTTTGGTATGGAACACGTTCACCAGAATGGCATTGAGCAGCCCGATTTGCGGGGCCTGCGGTGGACGGTAGGCGTACATGAAGAGCCAAATCACGCCCGCGCCCGCGAAGGAAATGGCCATGGGCAGGAACACCGCGGACTTGAACAGGCTTTCGTACCGCACCCGATCGGCCATGACCGCGAGGACGAGCCCTAAACTCACCGTGGTGGAAGTGAAGACCACAATCCATAAGAGATTATTGCGGAAGGCGATGCGCATGGGCCGGGCGGTGAACACCCAGCGGTAGTTCTCCAGCCCAATGAACGTTTCCCCGCGCGCATCGTAGAAGCTGAGCCGCAGGGTTTCCACCGTGGGATACACCAGGTACGCGGCCAGGATGAGCAGCGCGGGGGACAGATACAGCCAGGGGAGCCAAGACTTTTGCCAGCGCATGGCTCGTCAGGGTAGTCGGCGGTCAGCAGCCAGCGGTTGTTGGGGGGCGGTGGGCCGGCGGAAGAGATCCTCCAGCCCACCGCTTCCCCCGCTACCCGCTATCTGCTAACGGCTATCCGCTCACGGCTACTTGTAGGCGTCCTGGGCCGCGGCCTCGATGGCCTGGAGCACCTCATCCAGAGGTTGGCCGCTCACGTAGTCCAGCACGCCCTGCCAGAAGGCGCCCGCACCCACCGCGGCCGGCATCAGGTCCGAGCCGTCGAAGCGGGCCACCTGGGCCTCCACGATGGCCTTGGCCATGTTGCGGGTCAGGTCGTCGGGGTAGGCATCCAGGGGCACCTGCTTGTTCGCGGAGATGAAGCCGCCCTTCTGGGCCCAGATGGTCTGGGGTTCCGCGCTGGCCAGGTACTTCACGAACTCCCGCACCTCGGGCGTGTCGTTGAAGACCACCACCACGTCACCCGCGATGAGGGCCGGCGTGCCCCATTTGGGGTCGATGGGAGGCAGCACGAAGAAGTTGTAGTCTTCACCCGCGGTCAGGCCCTCGGGGAAGAAGCCAGTGATGAAGGACGCCTGCCGGTGCAGATAGCAGCCAGGCGGATCATCGAAGAGGGGCCGAGGGGCATCACCAAAGCTGGTATTGAGGGCGCCTTCCGGTCCGCCGTAGACGTAGTTCTCGTTGAGCACGATTTCGCCGAACATCTCCCAGGCCTTCTTGACCGCTTCATCGGTCCAGGGGATTTCGTGGCGGACCCACTTGTCGTACACCTCGGGCCCCGCGGTGCGCAGCATG
Source organism: Anaerolineales bacterium (assembly GCA_015484985.1). GTDB lineage: Bacteria > Chloroflexota > Anaerolineae > Anaerolineales > DRMV01 > S139-71. Next base: position 5,167 of record WFUL01000055.1, read on the forward strand.
ATGTCCTCAATCCAGTCGGTGCCGGGCCAACCGCTGGCCGCACCGCTCTCCAGGCCGATGCACCAA
>WFUL01000056.1 GCA_015484985.1 Anaerolineales bacterium
CCCTGGGGCGTCCTGGGCAGCGCCCTGACCGCCGCCCTGTGGAACGCCCTGGCCGTGGTGGGCGTGTGGCGTTTGCGGGAGGGGGAGACTTCCCCATATCTCGCGCAGTCCTGTCCGGGCACGGGATCGGAGGAAGAAAGATAAATTGATGCAGCGGCGGCTTCGCCGCTGCATCAATTTATTTCCCCTCCCGTGGTCCCGTGCCCGGACAGGACCATCTACGGCTTGTCGAGATGGGTTTGGCTGGCCTATCTGACATGCTCTTCGCTTGGGGGGGGAAACGGAATCGCGCTTGAGATATGGGTATGTGTCAGCAGACCTCGCCCCATAGTCTACTTCACAAAAGGGTTGTATAATTCCCAAGCCCATAACACAAACGACCACCGACGACCGACGGACAACGAACGGCCTCAACCATGCTCCTCCTTGCCAGCGCATCCCCTCGAAGAGCCGAACTCGTTCGGTGGCTGGGCGTGCCCGTAGTGGTACGGCCAGCCCGGGTGGACGAGGCGCCCCGACCGGGCGAGGACCCCGAAGCCTACGTGCGCCGGGTGGCCCTGGCCAAGGCCAGGGCGGTGGAAGAAGTCCCGCCGGGGTGGTGGGTGCTGGCCGCGGACACCGCGGTGGTGCTGGAAGGCCGCATCCTGGGCAAACCCCGGGACCCCCAGGAGGCCACGGCCATGCTCCGGGCCCTGCGGGGCCGGGCCCACACCGTGCTCACTGCCTTCGCCCTGCGGGAGCCCCGGCAGGGCCGGGAGCACGTCCGGGTGGTCGCCACCCGGGTGGTCATGCGGTCTTACAGCGACGAGGAAATCGCGGCCTACGTGGCTTCGGGCCTACCCCTGGACAAGGCCGGGGCCTACGGCATCCAGGATTCCCCCTTCCGCCCGGTGGCCCGTCTGGAGCCGGTGGCCTGCTTCGCCAACGTGGTGGGCCTGCCCGTATGTCACGTATATCGAGCCCTACGACAATACGTCCCCCTTCCTCCACCCCCCATTGCCCGGCTCTGTTCGGACACTTGGGGGTATGCCTGCCCCGTGGCCGACCGCGTTGAAGGTTGAAGAAGTCAGCAACAGAGGGAATACACACACCACGCTTTCCCTGTCACGTCTACTCATCTCGGTCTACTGGTGGGGAGGCTTTACGGGCGCGCTTTACCTGATAAAGCCGTTGATCGGCTACTGCCAAGAGCTTCTCTGGAGAATCTGCATCCTCGGGGTGAAACGCCATCCCCACAGAGAGGGAACAGCGCAATCCTTCCGGCACGCCCACAAAGTGTAGTTCTTCTACGGCCTGAATCAACCGTTGAGCCACCTGGGTACCTTGAGATACCCCGGTCTCTGGTAGGAGAACGACGAATTCATCACCGCCATAGCGGGCGATGAAATCCGTTTCCCGAATGGTGCCCCGTAACGCGCTGGCCACCTGGCGAAGCACTTGGTCGCCCGCCAAATGTCCGTATTGGTCGTTGATTTGCTTGAAGTTGTCCAAATCCAAAAGAAACAGGCCCAAGGGACGACCATACCGCTGCGCCCGCAGCCATTCCCTTTGTAGGACTTCCCGAAAGGCGCGGCGATTGGGTAGGCCTGTGAGTGGGTCGGTTCGCGCCATGGTCTCCAAATAACCCACAAGACGTACATTGCTCAACGCCACACCCAGATGGGCTGCTAACAGACGTGCGGCCAGTTCTTCTTCGTATTGAAAGCGGCGGGGGCGCTCCCAGTACAAGGCTAACCCGCCTTGGGGCCCATGGGGTACGGTCAGGGAAGCCAACATGTAGGCCTGGAATCCCTCCTCCCGGGCTTTACAGCGCAATTCCTCTGGGATGCGCGTATCCTGTTCCACGTCAGGAACCACAAAAATCGAGCCAAACTCCAGGGCTTTGGCGCCAGGAAGGGTCGAATATTTCTGTTGCACCCATTGCAAGTAATCCTCCGACAACCCCCGAGAGGCCAGTACAACCAAACCCGTCCGGTGTTCATCCAAAACATAACAGGCTCCTCGATGTGTATTAAGCAGGGAACAGAGTCCGTCCAATGCCAGTTGAGCCAAGTGAGCCGGCTCATGAAGGCGTCCCATTTCCAGGCTCAGATATAACAGCGCTTCCAACATAGCCGTCTCTTTGCGCAACCGCGCGGCCGTGATGGCCCGAGAGAGCACCACGGACATGGCATTGGTGATTTCCTGGGCGCGCTGAAGTTCTTCCTGGGTTAAATCTCGGGGATCGTGATAGGAGAAGATGGCCGCGCCCAGGAATTCCTTACTGGGATGAGCGTACATGGGCACAACAATAGCCGAACGCGTGGGAAATTGGGCGGCTATCTGGGGCTTTAGATAAGGGGTCTGTTGCACATCGGGAATGACCAAAGGTCGGCCAAGACGATAGACAGACTCGGTCAAATTGGGTCTGTCTTCCGGGGTAACCTCAATATGCGGATACTCCTCCCGTTTCTCTCCATAAGCCGCCAGAGGAATTGGAAGCTCTCGCTCCGGATCCCAAAGGGTTAGGAAAACTCCATTAGCACCTACGAGGGCACCCATATGGTCAGCCAAGTACTGGGCCAGCGTGCGCAATTCCCCTTGGCGCAGACTCTCCTGCAAAAGACGGTGTAACTGATCCAAATACGCCCGTTCCTGTTCAGCCTCCATTCGGGCCAAGCGTAAAGCCGTGGCCATGATAAACGTTATGGCCACAACCAATATCAAGAACAACGCATCGGAACCGAACCAGAGGAGGACAGCCCGCAAAGCAGGTGGAGGCCAAATGCTCCCTTCATGCATGTAGACCGGCAACCGTCCAGATGCATATGCCCATGCCAAGAACCCATAACCTATCACACTGAGCAGGGTAAAGCCCAGTACAGCCTGACAGGGATACAGGATGGCCACCCCTACCAGATAAACCACCAGAAGAATATCCATTGGGCTGTTGATGCCCCCTGTATAATGCAGCACCCCAAACAAGATGAATAAATCCGTCATGGTATGAAAATATGCCAGGCCCGTAGCCCATCCTCTGGGGAATCGGCGATTTAGGGCCCAACGATATACCCGTTGCAAAGGAAGATTGATGAGTACAGCCACAAGGATGAGTCCCCCTATGATACGGGCCGGATCCCGAGGTGCTCCCAACAAAACTTCGACGACCAACAATGCAGTTGCAAAGACCAAGATGAGCCAGCGAATCCAGCTCAAACGCCAGGCTTGAAGCAGGAGTTCTTCTTCCGTGACTGCGGGTAAACTCAAACGGCACATTTCAAGCAACCTAAATCATGAGAAGATTTGGAAGTTATGGTTTGAAGTTTTCTCTCCCTCTTTATTCATTCTACCTGTCTTTGTCCCGGAAAGAACGTGTTTATACTCACATAACTACAAGACGGTGCGTCTTGCACTGCCTTCTTTACCAAACTATGTGCAAAACGTTCTTGTCAAATGAGTCAAGGTGCCTATACTTGGGCCTCAACTGAGGAAGGAGGAGAAGGGATGTTCTATCTGTTCTCGGACCGCTTTCTGGTGCTTTTCATGGTCCAAGTGCTCTTCCTTTTGGGCCTTATTTTGGTTTTGGGGCCTTTTTGTGCCGGAGCGGTCCGAGGGCGTGCACCGTAAACGCCCACACCGCCATCCCTCTTCCTGAAGTTTTGGGGCCGCTCCGTCAAGAGCGGCCCCAAATTTTTCACGGAGGAACGCCATGCGCTCGGCCATCATCAAGCACGGTTACGAACGTGCACCCCATCGGGCCCTCCTGTGGGCCACCGGAGTCATCCGCTCCCCCGAAGACTTCCACAAGCCCTTTATCGCGGTGGTCAATTCGTATACCGACGTGGTCCCGGGCCACGTGCACTTGCAGGAGTTTGCAAAAGCCGTCAAGCAGGCCATTCGTGAGGCAGGTGGCGTGCCCTTCGAGTTCAACGTCATCGCGGTAGACGACGGCATCGCGATGGGCCACGAGGGCATGAAGTTCAGCCTGCCCTCCCGGGAACTCATCGCGGACAGCGTGGAAACCATGCTCCAGGCCCACGCGTTCGACGGCATGGTGGCCATCCCCAACTGCGACAAAATCGTGCCCGGGATGCTCATGGCCGCGGTGCGGGTGAACATCCCTGCGGTGTTCGTCTCCGGCGGGCCCATGCCCGCGGGCCGGATGCCCGACGGCCGGGTGGTGGACCTCATCAGCGTGTTTGAGGGTGTGGGCGCGCTCCGGGCCGGACACATCACCGAGCAGGAACTGGCCCTGTTAGAACGCGTGGCCTGCCCCACGTGCGGCTCCTGTTCGGGGATGTTCACGGCCAACTCCATGAATTGCCTCATGGAAGCCCTGGGCCTAGCTCTGCCCTACAACGGCACCGCGCTGGCCCGCTCGGTGGAACGGGAGGCCCTGGCCCGTCAGGCCGGTCACCTCATTTTGGCATTGGTGCGACAGAACATACGTCCCCGGGACATCGTTACTCCCGAAGCTATCGACGACGCCTTTGCTCTGGATATGGCCCTGGGCGGCAGCACGAACACCGTGCTTCACCTGCTGGCCCTGGCCCACGAGGCCGGCATCGACTATCCCCTGGAACGCATCAACGCGGTGGCCGACCGCACCCCCTACCTGGTCCACATGAGTCCTGCGGGGCCTTGGCATATGGAGGACTTGCACCGCGCCGGTGGTGTACCCGCAGTGCTCGCGGAACTGGCCCGGCACGGCCTGCTGCACCCCGACCGCATCACCGTGACGGGGAAGACCCTGGCCGAGAACATCGCCCAGGCCCGGGTGCGGGATGCCGAGGTCATCCGGCCCGTGGAGGACCCCTTGCGGCCCGATGGCGGCCTGGCGGTGCTCTTCGGCAACCTGGCGCCCAAGGGCGCGGTCATCAAAACGGGAGGCGTTGCCCCCCATATTCGCCGTCACACCGGCCCGGCCCGCATCTACGAAAGCCAGGAAGAAGCCATGCAAGGCATCCTGGCCGGGGAAGTGCAGCCGGGCGATGTGGTGGTCATCCGCTACGAGGGGCCCCGGGGCGGACCAGGGATGCAGGAGATGCTCGCGCCCACTTCGGCCATCGTGGGCATGGGCCTGGGGGAAAAGGTGGCCCTCATCACCGATGGTCGTTTCTCCGGCGGAACCCGCGGCCTGTGCGTGGGCCACATCAGTCCCGAGGCCGCGGCCCGCGGCCCCATTGCGGCCCTGCAGGATGGCGACCTCATCACCATTGACCTGGACGCGCGGCGTATTGACGTGCACCTTTCCGACGACGAAATCCGCCGTCGGCTGGAGGCCCTGCCGCCTTTCCAGCCCCGCACCACCAGCCGCTGGCTGCGCCGCTACGCCCACTTCGTCACCAGCGCGGACCAGGGCGCGGTACTCACCATCGTCCACCGTCGTTCGTCGGTCGTCGATCGTGGGATGGACAGTCACTCTCAAACGAACGACGGCCGACGAACGACGAACGACGGATAAGGAGGTGTCTCATGAAGATGTCCGGTGCTCGCCTGCTGTGGGAAGCCCTCATCCGGGAAGGCGTGGAAGTGGTCTTTGGGTACCCCGGTGGGGCCATCATGCCCGTGTACGATGCCATGCTGGATTACCCCGTGAAGCATGTGCTCACCCGCCATGAGCAGGGCGCGGGCCACGCGGCCGACGGCTATGCTCGCGCGCTGCGGCACAGGCGCAAGGTGGGTGTGGCCATGGCCACGTCTGGTCCCGGTGCGACCAACCTCACCACGGCCATCGCCACGGCCCGCATGGATTCGTCCCCCGTGGTCTTCATCACCGGCCAGGTGCCGGCTTCCCTCCTGGGAAGCGACGCGTTCCAGGAGACCGATGTTACCGGCGTCACCCTGCCCATCACCAAGCACAACTTCCTGGTCACCCGCGCGGAGGATATCCCCCGCGTGGTGCGGGAAGCCTTCCACATCGTCCGCACTGGCCGGCCCGGCCCGGTGGTCATCGACCTGTGCAAGAACGCGCAGATTGAGGAAGCCGAATGGTCTTGGCCCGAACGGGTGGACCTGCCCGGCTACCATCCCCCGGAAAAAGCCGACCCCCAGGACCTGGAACGCGC
>WFUL01000057.1 GCA_015484985.1 Anaerolineales bacterium
ATGGTGCAGTTCTACGGGCAGGAGGAAGACCTGCGTATGCTCCAGCAGGACCTGGCCCGGTTGGGCTTCCGGGCGGGCCTCTACACCCGAACGCGACAGCATCGTATCCAGACGCCTTACCGGGAATACACCTTCACCCGAACCGAAATCCGGTTGCAGGTCGCCAGCACCGCGCTGGCCGGATTGCTGGCCGCCCTGGGCGCGCCGGTGGGGAACAAGGCCCGTCAGGATTACGACCTGCCGGCCTGGCTGGAGCAGGCCCCCTTGTGGCAGCAGCGTCTCTTCCTGGCCGGGTTGTTTGGGGCGGAACTCACCGCGCCCCAAACCGTACCTGGTCATCCCAAGACCTTCGCTTCGCCCGTGCTTTCCATGACCAAAGGTCGGCCCTGGGCCGAGAGCGGACGGCGGTTCCTGGATGGCCTGCGACGCATGCTCGCGGCCTTCGGTGTGCGCACCCGGCCGTTGTGGGAAGGCGAAGAGGTCCTCCAGGGCCGAGGCGAGCCCAGGGTGCGGCTGCGCCTTCTGGTGGAATCCGACGCGGAGAACCTGCTTCGCCTATGGGGCCGAATTGGCTTCGAATACAACCGTAAACGTCAGGCCCGGGCCATGGCCGCGGTCCTGTACCTCAAGGTCAAGCAGCGCCATCTGGCCGTTCGGGCCTGGGCGGAGGAACAGGCCCGCGTGTTCACACAGGCCGGCGAACCTCTGGCCGCGGTGGTGGAGACTCTGGAACGGGAAGCGGGCGTGAACCGCCGGTTTGTGGAACGCTCCCTGTACCGGGGACGGGTAACCGGCCCACGGCCCGCGCATGATTTCCCCACCTTCGAGGCCTTCCTGGAAGAACGCACCCGGGGCCTGGGGGAAAGCGGCATGGTATGGGACCGGGTGGTGGCCGTGGAGCCCGCGGAAGACGAGGTGTGGGTGTACGATTTCACCATGGACCACCCGGACCACAACTTCGTGGCTGAGGGCTTTGTGGTTTCCAATTGCGGCGTGCGCTTGCTGGCCACCCGGCTTCCCTACGAGAAGGCCGAACCCTACCTGGATACCCTGGCCACTCTCATCGACCAGTACTGTCCCAGCGGTGTGGGACGGAGCGGGCACGTAAAGATTTCCACCAAGGAACTGGACCGCGTCGCCCGGGAAGGCGCGCGCTGGGCCCTGCAACACGGCTACGCCACCAAGGAAGACCTGGAACGTACCGAAGAGGGCGGTCGCCTACCCCACGCGGACCCCTCCAAAGTGAGCGGTCGGGCCAAGGAGCGGGGTAGGACGCAACTGGGCACGGTGGGTGCGGGGAACCACTTCATCGAGGTGGACGTTATCGAGCAGATTTTTGACGAAGAGGCGGCCCGGGCCTTTGGCCTGGAAGAGGGGATGCTCGCGGTGCAGATTCACTGCGGCTCTCGGGGTTATGGCCACCAGATTTGTTCCGACTACGTGCGGGATTTCCAGAAAGTCGTGCATCGGTACGGCATCCGCCTGCCCGACCGAGAACTGGTCTGTGCCCCGTTGAATTCGCCCGAGGGTCAGGACTATCTCGGTGCGATGCAGGCTGCGGCGAACTTCGCCTTCTGCAACCGCCAGATTCTGGCCCACTTCGTGCGTCGCGCCTTCGAGGAGACCTTCCGGGGAAAGGCGCGGCAGGACGAGTGGTATCCCCGCCAGGTGTACGATTTGGCGCACAACATCGGCAAAATCGAAGTGCATGACGTGGACGGCAAGCGCATGAAGGTCTGCGTCCACCGCAAGGGCGCGACGCGCGCCTTTGGCCCCCACGTGCCCGGCGTACCCGCGGAGTACTGGGAGGTGGGCCAGCCTGTGCTGGTGCCCGGCAGCATGGGCACGGCCTCCTGGGTGCTGGTGGGCACCGAGGACAGCATGAAAAAGACCTTCGGCTCCTCCTGCCACGGCGCGGGCCGGGTGATGAGCCGGGCCAAGGCCAAGAAAACGGTGAGGGGCGAGAAACTCCTTCGCCAACTGGAAGGCGAAGGCATTCGGGTGCGGGCCGGTTCCATGCGGGGTCTGGCCGAGGAAGCCCCCTTCGCCTACAAGGACGTGGACCTGGTGGTGGAGACGGTGGTGGGCGCGGGCATCGCCCGTAAGGTGGCCCGTCTCCGTCCGGTGGCCGTGATCAAAGGGTAACCCGTTCTCCCGCCGTCCCGAGGGCGACTTTCATGTTGGAGACACCTCTGCCCCTTTCCCAAATGCGGGTGCTCCTGGCCGCGGATGCCCGTTTCCCCCCACCTACCCAGGAACCTGAAGGGGACGTGGTATGGATGGTGCATCAGCGCACCACCCTGCCCCTGGCCCCGGCCTTGGAAACCCTGTTGGGTTTGCAGGTCCAAAGCCTCGCGCTGTTTCCCCTCTTCGTACGGGGGGAGGAGGGTCCCTGGTTGGTGGACACCGGCGAATACACCCGTCCTCCCGAAATCCACGCTTTCCTGCCTGACTATGTCCGCCTCCTGGCCCGGCCTTTTCCGGAGTTGGAGGTGACCTGGGAAATTTGGGTGGTTTCGGGGGTGACCGTCGTAGGCCGGGTGCACTGGACGTGGGAGGGGTCCACGGCCCAGGCCTTTCGGTGGGGATGGGCGGGATGGTTGCGACCCTTGCGGGAAGGCGCGCCCTTCGAGCCCCGAACGCGAGGCGCCATCAACTACCTGGTGGGCAGCACCCCTGTGGGCCATGCCCTGCTCTACATGACGGGTGGGCCGGAAGGCATCCTGGGCCCTTACCCCGCCCTGGTCCTCCGGCACGAAGCGCAACCCGGGGAGCGGCGCACGTTCACCTGGGTCTGGACCCTGGACCAAGAGGAAGAAGCGGGGCTCACCCGTGCCCGGCACTGGGCTGCCCAACCCTGGGAAGCCCATCGGGCCCGACGGCTCCTCCTGGATGCCCAGATGCCCCGGGTTCGCACGGGCCAGGCGCGCATCGACCGTGCCCTGGCCCGCGGACGTCAGGCGGCCCCCCGGTTTCTGGTGCGCAGCCCCCGGGCGGAGCGGCCGTACCTGGTGGTCCACCGTCGCCCTGAGGACCCTCGTTTGGGTTCCTCCGCCGCCGAGGACGTTCCCACCTTCCCCGAACTCTGGTAC
>WFUL01000058.1 GCA_015484985.1 Anaerolineales bacterium
CCCCCCTGTCCCGAAGCGACCAAGGACGACGGGGACCTTTCCAAGTGTGAAGGCCTTTACCTCTTCTTCGTGGGCAGCCGGGAGGTCACCCGTACGGTGAAGAAAAAATATCCCAAGCCCTCCGTATGGTTGTACCTGGAGGACGATTGCACTCCGGAATTCCCTTATATGCGCTGTCCCTACCCCTTTGAAATCACCCTGATGGGCAGGGAGCCCTTCCCCGAGGCCTCCATCGCCGCCGTCATCGTGGATCTGGAAGGGGAAGAGGTGGTGTGCGAAGAGGCCTTTTGCACCATTGAAATCAACGATGACGTGGAGGGATGGGTGGTGGACGAGGAAACGGGAGAACGGGTGATTGAGCTCCTCTTTTGGGCGGAATCCACCTGGGGAGATCGCTCGCCCCGTTACGACGCCTCCATCCGCATCATCCCCGACGGCCCTACCGTGCGCGTCAACATCCTGAGCTCCCAATGGCGAGAGGATGGCTGGGACGCGTGTTCCCAGTTCTGGGACGCGTTTCCGCCGGCCCAGGGGAAGTTGCCCCCGTGGTTGTTCACCCCCAACGCGCCTTCCGCGCTGGCGACCCAATCCCGTTACTACTATCTGGCGGGACGGCTCATCGAGGCCGGTCTGGTGGATGCCTCCTCCTGCCCCAATTGGGGACTGCGGAGGCCCAACATCGCCAACGAGTGCGGTCTGGAGCGGGCCCTCCCCCTGGTCTACGAATGGCAGAACCGCTTCGATGAGATGATTTGGACGGTCTCCCGTCAGGTGGGCATACCCGCGGTGCTCTTCAAACGTCTCATCGCGCATGAAAGTCAGTTCTGGCCGGGGACCTACTTCGAGAAACAGGAAGTGGGTTTTGGCCACCTCACCTTCGAGGCCCTGGATACTCTGCTGCTGTGGGAACCGGAGGTTTTCTGGCCTCTGTGCACGCAGGTGCTGGGGGCGTGGAATTGCACCCCCTATCCTTACCTGAGCGCGGAGAAGCGACAGCTCCTTTATCAAGCCCTGTGGACCCAGGCCAACCTGGCCTGCAACACCTGCCCGCAGGGCATCGACCTGGAGCGGAGCGGGGACTCCCTGTATATTTTCGCCCATCTCCTGCGGGCGAACTGTCATCAGATGGGCCAGACCATTTACAACATCACCTACGAAACGCCGGGGGATGTGGCTTCCTACGAGGACCTCTGGCGCTTTACTATTGCCAACTACCATAATCCGAACTGCGTGTATCAGGCTCTGGTGTCCGCTTACGAAGAAAGCGAAGACGACCCTCCCCTGACCTGGGAGCGGGTGAAATCCTACTTCCCCCCTGGCTGCTCGCTGACCGTCCAGTACGTTGAAAAAATCGCCCCTTGAGGGCTCTTGTCCGATAGCACCCGCGTTTGAGGGCAAGATTGGTATAATCGCCTTCGTTCCACCCATGAACTTCGGAGGCGCGTCATGCGGGTGCCTTATCGTTGGTTACGGGAATTCGTGGACACCGACCTCCCCGTAGAGGAGGCCGCCCGTCGGCTTACTATGGCCGGCCTGGAGGTTACGGCCATCCACTATGTCGGTCTTCCTCTTCCCCAGGCAAAGCGCCTGGATTTCAAGGTCCAGGGGTTCGCCTGGGACCCTCGTCGCATCGTGGTGGGGGAGTTGCGGGAAGTCATGGCCCACCCCAATGCCGACCGTTTGGTCCTGGCCCGGGTGTTCGACGGTTGGGACGAGCACATCGTGGTCACCGGTGCACCCAATCTGTTCCCCTACAAGGACCGGGGTCCTTTGAACCCGCCTCTCAAGGTGGTTTTTGCCAACGAAGGCGCGGTGCTGCAAGACCCCTACAACCCCGGGCAGACCTTCCGGCTCAAGCGCAGGAAATTGCGGGGGGTGCCTTCTTACGCTATGGTGTGCTCCGAGCGGGAACTGGGTATCTCCGACGAACATGAGGGCATCATCCTGTTGGACCCGGACGCGCCCACCGGTATGCCCCTGGCCGAGTATATGGGCGACGCGGTGCTGGACATCGACCTGACGCCGAACCTGGCCCGGTGCCTGAGCATCCTGGGCGTAGCCCGGGAACTGGCCGCGTTGCTGGACGTACCCCTCAAGTACCCGGACCTGACCCTGCCCATGGAAGGACCCTCCATTCAAGGCCGGGCCGAGGTGGTCATTCGGGAACCGGATTTGAACCCTCGCTTTGCTGTGGGCCTCATCGAAGGCGTGCGGGTAGGGCCCAGTCCGTACTGGGTCCAGTATCGCCTGCGCCTGGCCGGGATGCGGCCCATCAACAACATTGTGGATGCCACCAATTACGTCCTGCTGGAATGGGGGCAGCCTCTGCACGCCTTTGACTACGATCTCTTGGTGGAGCGGGCTGGAGGACCGCCCACCATCATCACCCGGAGGGCCGAACCGGGCGAGACCCTGACCACCCTGGACGGCGAGACCCGCGTGCTGGACGAAGACACGGTGGTGGTCGCGGACACCCGGGGCGCGCTTTCCATCGCTGGGGTCATGGGCGGCCTGGAGACGGAAGTGCGTGACACCACCACCCGGGTGCTGCTGGAATCGGCCACCTGGAACCCGGTGAACATCCGGCGCACCCGCAAGCGCCTCAAACTCCTCACCGATGCGGCCTACCGATACGAACGGGGCGTGCATCCCGCGCTGGTGGAGCCGGCGATGAAGCGCGCCCTGCAGCTCATGCGGGCCTGGGCCGGAGGCCAGGTGGCCCAGGGTTTCGTCGATGTGTATCCCAAGCCCCATCAGGACCCGGTGAACGAAATCACCGAAGAGGAAGTGTATCGAGGGTTGGGCATTCGCCTCTCGGCCCAGGACATCGCGGATTTGCTGGGTCGTTTGGAGTTCCAGTGTCGGGTGGAAGGTTCGCGCGTGGTGGTGAAAACGCCACCCCACCGGCTGGACATCGGGGAAGGTGTGGTCGGCAAAGCCGACCTGTTGGAGGAAATTGCCCGCCTGTATGGTTACGACCGCATCCCTGAAACCCGCCTGGCCGATGAGCTCCCACCCCAGGTGAGCCAGCCCGAAATCGAGCGAGAAGAGGCCTTGCGGAACCTGATGACTCGTTTGGGCTTTCAGGAAGTCATTACCTATCGGTTGACCGCGCCCGAGCGGGAGGCCCGCATGTATCCGGAAGGCGCCGCGCTGCAGCGTACGTATGTGCGCCTGGTCAACCCCATTTCCCAGGACCGCCAGGTGCTCCGACAGGAACTCCTGCCCGGCATCCTGGAGGTGGCCGAGGCCAACGCGCGCTTCGTGGAACGTCAGGCCCTTTTTGAAATCGGTCCGGTGTTCCTGCCCCAGGAGGATTCCCTGTTGCCCCAGGAGCCGACCCGCCTGGCCTTGCTCCTCACGGGCCCTCGCGAGGAGGCCTTCTGGGCCGGTTCCGATGCCGGCTCTCTGGATTTCTATGACCTGAAGGGCCGGCTGGAAGCCCTCTTCCGGGCCTTGAAACTGGACGTGACCTTCGAGCCCGGTGAGCATCCGGCTCTGCATCCCGGCAAACGGGCCCGTTTGAAGTTAGGGGAGCAGTACCTGGGCGAGATGGGCGAAATCCATCCCCTGGCCGCCCAGCACTACGACCACTTCCGCCATCCGTTGGTGGTCGCTGAACTGGACGCGGACGCGATTTTGCAGGCCATGCGTCCGGTTTTCCCTGTCGAGCCCATCCCCCAATATCCACCGGTCATCGAGGACCTGGCTTTTGTGGTGGATGTCGAGGTCCCGGCTCAAGCCGTGCGGGAGGCCATTCGGGTGGCGGGCCAGCCATACGTGACCCGGGTGGTGCTCTTTGACGTCTACACCGGCCCAGGCATTCCCGAAGGGAAGCGCAGCTTGGCCTTCCGGGTCACCTATCAGGCCCCGGACCGTACCCTGACGGACAAACAGGTGGGGAAGATTCGGGAACGCATTGTGCGCCACGTGGAGAAGACCTTGGGTGGACACTTGCGGACGTGACTGTAGGTAAGGAAGGATCAAATTGATGGGGCGGCGAAGCCGCCCCATCAATTTGATCCTTATCCTCGCGGTCCAGAGCCCAGTCAGGCCTACTTGCTCAAGAAATATGTCTGCTTGCAGAGGTTGTCCAAACTCTTGTCTAGCTCTCTGCATGGAACAGCAGGGAGGGTGCTAACGGGCCTCGGCCGTATCATCCTATGAGTGGGTCGCCCTTTGTTCCGAGCTTCGACCCGTTGTCCCCTCGCAGAGGGGTAGGTATAACCGTCGGGTCGGACACGGCTCATTCGGTTTCCAGATGTTGGGCAATCCGAACCAACCCGATGAGCACCAAAACCGCGCCCGTCAGGCTCAAGGCGGGCGGTTTTTCGCCCAAGAACACCAGGGCCAGCAGGGTCGACCCGACGGGTTCGCCCAGGAGGTGGGCGGCTACCGCGGTGGTGGGCAGGTGGCGGAGGGCCCAGTTGAAAGACGAATGGCCGATGAGCTGGGGGACCAGGCCTAACAACACCAGCCACAGGTAAGTGGAGGGGGAGAACCCTTTCCAGGGCAGGTCCCGTAAGCCCACGAAGGTCCAGCTGAGCACAGCGGCCGTGCCATAGACCACGAAGAGGTAGACGGGGAAGGGCATGCGTTTTCGCAGGTGGCGTCCCACCATGAGGTAACCCGCGGCAGCCCATGCGCCGACCAGGGCCAGCAGGTCGCCCACCAGAACGGCGGGCAGACCCAGAATGTGGGTTGGGCCCGCCAGAGGAGGTGGGCTTCCCATGTCGCCCAGGGCCATGAGCACGCCGCCAGCAAAGGCCACGGTTAACCCGAGTAGCAACGGCCGCGAGAGTCGTTCCCCCAGCAGGAAGAAAGAAAAGAGGGCAACCCATAAGGGAGTGGTGGTTACCAGCACCACGGAGCTGGCCACGGTAGTGAATTCCAGGGAGGTAATCCAGGACAGAAAGTGCAGGGCGAGCAGAGCCCCCGACAGCAAAGCCCATGACCAGGTATTTCGGGAGAAGGCTCGCCAATCGGCACGGTGTTTCCAGAACCAGGGTGCCAGAATCATGGTGGCCAGGGTCAGTCGATAGGCGGCGATAGAGGGGGAAGGGGCTTCCTGTTGGGCATAGCGAATGAACAACGAGGCCGTAGAAACGGCCAGAACGCCGACGATCAGGACTATCCAGGGCGGGGGCGTCCACCGACGAAACATGAGAGAATTCCTCAAAGATATGTGGATGCTTGAGGATAATCTGGAGTATAATGGAAGTTGTCCAGCCCTTCCAGTATATGCTTTGCCCGGACAGGCAGAACACGAGAACGATCTGCCGAAATGACGTTGTTGGATAAGGAGAGATCAATGGGCGCACGACCAGAATTGCATCCTCCCGAATATTTTGACCTGGTGGCTATTGACCGGGTAGTGGACGCGATTCGCGAAGTGTCTGCCCTGCAACCCCGAGTGGGTTTGATTTTGGGCTCCGGCCTGGCCGCGGTGGTTGAACATGGCATGGAGGTCGAATCTTCCATTCCCTATGAAGACTTGCCCTACTGGCCGATGACCAGTATTTTGGGCCATCCCGGAAAACTCTTCTTGGGGCACTGGGCCGGACAACCCGTGATGCTCATGCAAGGCCGGGCCCATTACTATGAAGGCTATACCATGGCCCAGGTGACCCTTCCCGTGCGGGTGATGCAGCGAATGGGGGTGGAGATTCTGATCGTGACCAACGCCGCGGGTGGGTTGAACCCTGCCTTCGAGCCCGGCGATTTGATGCTCATTCGAGACCACATCAATTTGGTGGGAATGGTGGGCCTCAGTCCCTTGCGCGGGCCGAACCTGGAAACCTTTGGCCCTCGGTTTCCCTCCATGCGCCACGCGTATGACCCTGAACTGCGCGCCCTGGCCCGTCAGGTGGCCGAAGAACTCGAGGATATTCCCCTGCACGAAGGCGTCTATGTGGGCCTTGCCGGTCCCCAGTTCGAGACTCCGGCAGAATTGCGCTTTTTGCGCTCCATTGGAGGCGATGCGGTGGGCATGTCCACGGTGGGCGAGGTGACGGTGGCCCGCCATGGAGGGACGCGGGTGTTGGGGATTTCAGGCATTAGCAACAAGGCCGTCTGGGACGAAGAACTGGAACCGACCCATGAGGAGGTCCTGGAGGCGGGTCGGGTGATGGTGCCGCGTATGGCGCGACTCATTGAGGGAGTGCTGCGACGCCTGTGATGCAAAGCCTGTTCGATTTCATTCGGCGGTATGAAGCGGGTCTGTACTTGCTTCTGGCCTTCCCCCTGTTGCTCTTCCTGCTGCGAGCCTGGCAACACTGGCAGGAGGCTCAGGGGGCTCTTTTTGGGTTGGAATGGGAACAGGCCCGGCGCCGTTTTCTGCAGAACCTCACGGGCGTTTTCCTTACCCTCGGCCTGATGGTCGCCATCTTCGTGGTGGCCACCCTGACCCGTCCAGAGTACAGTCGTCTGGTCATCCCCACGGTCACGGCCACCCTTTCCCTGTCCGGAGGCGTGCCCACCGGCACCCCAGAGAC
>WFUL01000059.1 GCA_015484985.1 Anaerolineales bacterium
ACCTTGCGGGCCAACGAATCCGCCGCGCTGGCCTCCTCCATCTACATCGTGGCCCGCAAGGTGGAGCGCAGACCCACGGGCTTCTACAACGAGGTCCGCGAAGAATTGCGCCGTCATCTGGAACGCAAACTGGATCGTCTGTGGGAGGAAGGCATCGGCGGCGCGGACTTCTTCATCGCGGCCATCGGCTCGGCCATTGAGGTCTTCGGCAAGTACGAGAAAATCATGGACTACGAGGGCAACGTCATCCGGGCGGACCGCCTCCTGGAAGAGGTGCGCGGCCTGGTGACCGACTTCGCGGTGCGCCAGATTCTCCGCAACGGCATCGCGGGGGAGCTCAGCCCGCTGGCCCGTTTCTACCTGCTCTGGCGCTGGAACTATGGCGAGGCCCGGGTGCCCTTTGACGAAGCCCGCAAACTCGCGCAATCCTGCGGCGTCGACCTGGCCCAGGCATGGAACCGGCGGGGCAGTTTTGTCAAGAAAGAGCGCGAATTCGTGCGGGTGCTGGGCCCCCACCAGCGGGAAACGGAGGACATGGAGCACGACTTGCGGGAACTCATCAATGTGCTGCACCGCACCCTGCGCTACTGGGAAGCCGGCGAACGGGAGGCCATGACGGACCTTTTGGCCCGCACGGGCTACGGCGCGTCGGAGGTGTTCTACCGGGTGGCCCAGGCCATCGCCGAGACCCTGCCCAACGCCAGCCGGGAGAAGAAACTGCTGGAGGGGTTCCTGGCCGGCCGCGAGCGGGTCCGCCGGGCCGTGCGGGACCAAACCCGCAAGCCCAGATTGCATTTGGACGTGTAAAATCATATGGGTACCCCATCATCACCCAATGTAGGGGCGTACACCCGTGCGTTATTTTGGCCCATATGGAGGCCGCCCATGCCCGTCCGGTATGACCCGGCCAAACACCACCGTCGTTCCATCCGGTTACCGGGATACGATTACACCCAACCCGGCGCGTATTTCGTGACCATATGCACCCACAACCGGGAACCGTTGTTCGGTCGGGTGGTAAATGGGGAAATGGTGTTGAACGCATGGGGCCGCATCGTGTGGGAAGAATGGTTCCGAACGGCCCAATTGCGGCCATACGTGGAATTGTTTGAAGACGAATTCGTGGTTATGCCCAACCATATTCACGGCATCATTTGGATTGTGCGCGATACGGTAGGGGCGCAGCGCCGCTGCGCCCCTACCATACCCAAACCCGGCGGGGTAACCCCCAATAATGTGGCGCCGGGATCATTGGGGGCCATTATCCGCGCGTTCAAATCCGCGGTCACCAAACGCATCAACGCCCTGCGGGGCACACCGGGCGCGCGGGTCTGGCAACGCAATTATTACGAACGCATCATCCGCGACGAACGTGCCCTGAACGCCATCCGCCGATACATCGCGGAAAACCCGCAACGCTGGCACCTGGACCGCTACAACGCCAACGCCACCGGGACCGACCCTCAGGCCCGCGCTCTCTGGCGTCTCCTCCATGAACCCGTGTCATCTCCAGCCAGGAGGAAGGCTCATCATGAACATCCGTGACCTGATTGCCCGCGGCGAGAGCCAGACCGTGGAATTCAAAAGCAGCCTGCAATGGGATGTGCGGCAAAACAAGAAGAACACCGCCCTTCGCCACCAGGTCCTGAAGACCATCGCGGCCTTCCTCAATACCGATGGTGGCATCCTGGTCATCGGCGTGGATGATGACGGTCGGGTGCTGGGCCTGGACGCGGACCTGGCCCTGGTGGGCAGCTCTCGCGACCGGTTTGAGCAGCTCCTGGCCAACCTGCTGAGTGAATATCTGGGCGCCCAGTACGCCCCCCCTTATTCGGGGACGTTTCGAGGACGTTGATGGCAGGCCCATCTATGTCATGGAGGTACAACGCGCACCAGAGCCGGTGTTTCTGAAGGGCCCCCAGGGGA
Organism: Anaerolineales bacterium; assembly: GCA_015484985.1. GTDB lineage: Bacteria > Chloroflexota > Anaerolineae > Anaerolineales > DRMV01 > S139-71. Next base: position 1,927 of record WFUL01000059.1, read on the forward strand.
AGGAATTCTACGTCCGTGTGCAAACCACCACGCGCTCACTGGACCCGGAAGAGACGGTGAAGTACATCGAAAACCACTGGCCCGAAACCCAAAACGTGCGTCAGATGGTGGCCTCCGAGCAAAAACAAACGCCGGCGTTGCTGCCGCCTTTCCACATGGTGGCCATCCCCCACGACGACATCCTGGAAGGCCGCCTGACCATGGACGTGTTCGCCGCGGACTTGTGGGAAGTCGCGCAAGGCCGTGGGCCGGATGAGTACCGGGACCCCGAACGCTTCTTCCAGAAGACCTATCCCACGGAAGGCTTGAAAAATCTCCTGGCCGTGGTGGAAAAGCGCCTGAAGGGTCGCGGCGGAGACCCGGTCATTCAGATTCAAACCCCCTTTGGCGGCGGGAAGACCCATGCGCTGATTGCCATGTATCATAAGGCCCGCGAGTGGGGCGCCCGGACCGCGATTCTGGTGGGCACGGTTTTGAATGCAGAACGGGATACCCTCTGGGGCGTACTGGCCGAACAGCTCACGGGGACGCGCTCGGGGCTTGAAGGCCAGACCGCGCCGGGGCGGGAGGCCCTGCGCCGTTTGCTGGCGGTCCACCAGCCGGTCCTCATCCTGATGGACGAGGTCTTGGCATACGTCACCAAAGCCGCGGGTACGCCCGTAGGCCAGAGCAACCTGGCGGCTCAAACGCTGGCCTTCTTCCAGGAACTCACCGAAACCGTCCGCACCCTGGAAAAGGCCTGTCTGGTTGTCACCCTCCCTTCCAGCCTCCTGGAACACTATGACAAGAACGCCGAGCGCTTTTTCCAGCAGATGCAAAAGGTCCTTGGCCGCATGGAGAAAATCTACACCCCGGTGCAGGAGCATGAAATCAGCCCGGTTATCCGTCGGCGTTTGTTCAGCCGCGTAGATGAAACCGCGGCCCGGAAGGTGGTGGAGCGCTTCCTCCAGTACGCCGAACGGGAGAAGCTGCTTCCACCGGATATGGAACCCAGTGAGTACCGGGACCGCTTTCTGGCCTCGTATCCCTTTCTCCCGGATGTCATTGATGTGCTCTATCACCGTTGGGGCAGTTACACGGCCTTCCAGCGGACCCGGGGCGTGTTGCGCCTGCTTTCGTTGGTGATTTACAACCTGCGGGAACGCCATCTTCCCTATATCACCCTGGCCGATTTTGACCTGGCGGACCAAGAAATCCGTCGCGAGTTGCTCCAATACCCCGGGCCCGAATTTGACAGTGTCATCGCTTCGGACATTACAGATGCCGCCGCGGGCGCGCGCAAAGTGGATCGCGAATTAGGGGATGCATACCGCTGGTTGCGTCTGGGTACCCGGACGGCCACGACCATTTTCATGCATTCCTTCTCCGGGGGCGTGGAACGGGGCGCGACCCTGGGCCAAATCAAACGTCATGCCACCACCTTGCAGAATCCGGCCAGCGTGGTGGCGGAGGCCCTGGAGCACCTGAAGACCCGTCTTTTCTACCTCCAGCGGTCCGACGGCAAGTTTTAT
>WFUL01000060.1 GCA_015484985.1 Anaerolineales bacterium
CGTCTGGACCATGCGGCACCTCCTGGAAAGTCTGGGCGTCCAGATCGACGAACCTGGGCCCCGCACCTGGCGCCTTCAGGCCCGGCACCTGCACCTGGCCCAGCTGGACCCCCATTTGGTGCGGCGTATCCGGGCGTCCATCCTCCTGGCCGGGCCCCTCCTGGCCCGCCTGGGCCAGGTGACCCTGCCGCCCCCCGGCGGGGACATCATCGGTCGGCGCCGGCTGGACACCCATGTCCTGGCCCTGGAAGCCCTGGGCGCCCAGGTGGATTACCGACGCCTGGAGCGGCGCTTCCATTTCCACGCGCCCAACGGCCTGCAGGGCGCGGACATCCTGCTGGACGAAGCCTCGGTCACGGCGACGGAGAACGCGGTCATGGCCGCGGTTCTGGCCCGGGGCACCACGGTCATCCGCAACGCGGCCTCGGAGCCCCACGTCCAGGAACTGTGCCGCATGTTGGTCCAGATGGGCGCGCGCATTCAGGGCATCGGCTCCAATATCCTGGTTGTCGAAGGCGTGGACCGCCTCTCGGGCACCGAGTTCACCATCGGGCCGGACTATTTGGAGGTTGTCAGTTACATCGCGGCCGCGGCCATCACCGGCGGGGAAATTCGCATCCGCAACGCCGGGCCCCAGTATCTGCCCATGGCCCGACTGGTCTTTGGTCGCCTGGGTGTCGTTTGGGAAGAAGACGGCGAGGACATCCTGGTGCCCAAAGACCAGCCCCTGGAAATCCAGCCTGACCTGGGGGTGGCCATCCCGGAAATCACTACCATGCCATGGCCCGGCTTCCCCACCGACATGATGAGCATTGCCATCGTGGTAGCCACCCAGTCCCGGGGCACTGTGCTCTTCCACGATTGGATGTACAACAGCCGCATGTTCTTCACCGACAAACTGGTCCGTATGGGCGCCCAAATCGTCCTCTGTGACCCCCACCGGTGCATCGTCAACGGTCCCACGACCTTAGTGGGCGAAATCCTGGAAAGCCCGGATATCCGGGCGGGCATGGCCCTGGTACTGGCCGCTCTGGCAGCCCGGGGAACCTCGGAAATCCACAACATCGGCCAGATTGACCGGGGTTACGAACGGGTGGACGAGAAACTCCGGGCTCTGGGTGCCCGTATCCAGCGCATTCAAGGATGAGGAAGCAGCCCCCATCCTTGGGGTACAATGGGTGAGAGTCGGGTTAGTGGTGTAAGACATAGGGAGGGAGGAAGATGAGCGAACGTTCGTGGCGGTGGCGACTTCTGGCATGGGCACCCGTGATGACCCTTCTCTTGCTGGCCCTGGCATATGTATGGAAAACATCGCTCCCAACAGTGGCCCTGGCCACTCCTGCGGAAACCTCCACACCTATGCGCACCCTCACCCTGACCGGCCAGGGTTCCGTGCAAGTGGCACCTGACGTGGCCTGGGTGCGGGTGGGAGTGTATACCGAAGCCGACCGGGCCCAGGATGCGGTGAATCAAAACAGCCGCATCGTGGAGCAGGTACTGCAGGCCGTGCGCCGGGCCGGTGTGACCGAGGAAGACATCCAGACCTCACGTTATCAACTCCAACACCGAGAAGAGCGAGACCGGGATGGACGCCTCCTTCGTCGCTACTTCGTTGTCCAGCATGAACTCACCCTCACCGTGCGTGACTTGGAAGCGGTGGGGCAGGTACTGGACGCAGCCCTCACCGCGGGCGCCAATCGGGTGTATGACGTATCTTTTGGTGTGATCGAGCCCCAAAAGGTCCTGCAGGCCGCTCGTGTGCAGGCCGTACAGGACGCGCTGCAACAGGCCCAGGCCGTGGCCCAGGCGGCAGGAGTCACACTGGACGGCATCCAATCCATCACCATGGGCGCGTACACGCCCCCTCGTCTGTACGAGGCCCTGGCCATGGAAGCAGCCAAATCTGCTCCTGAGGTGCCCATCACACCCGGCACCTTGGAATTCAAAGCAACGGTGACGGTGGTGTTTCGTATCCGGGAATAGTGCGAAACGCTGGATTCCCCCTTTCCAAAAGCGGCATAACCTTTTCTTCCTTAATCCCCAGCAACTTTTGAGTGCACTCATTCCAGGTGCCAAGAGCATTGCTGGTACAATTGGAAACATGAGCAGCGATGCCCTCACAACTCTATATAAAATTTTGACCCTGGAACAGGAACGGGGATGGGATAACCGGGCGGTACTGGGGGGGCTGGACCGCCTGTTGAAGTGGTGGCCGGCCCAGGCCCGACAACAAGGCTGGCCCGAGGCCCTGGTCCAGCGTATGGAAGCCTTTTTCCGCACCTATCCCCATCTTTCCCCCCAGGCCCGGCGGGAGCAAACGTTGGATATCTGGTACCAGGTGCGGGAAGCTTTCCCCCACGCGCCCTCCTGGCCCCCTCAAGGGCCCAACAAGGAACGTACGCCTTCTCCAGAACCAACGCCCGCCTCGTCCCCGGAACCCCAGGTCGCGCCAGCGGCCCGACGCGGCACGGGACAGCCCGCACCGCCCTGGGTTACGGGAGGACCCCGGGGGCTGTACGCGCCGGTGACCGCTTTGCAGGACGTCGGACGCCGCCGTGCCCGTTCCCTGGCCCGACTGGGGGTGGGGACCATCCTCGACCTGCTCTTCCTTTTCCCCCGTCGTTACGACGACTACTCCCGACTGAAACCCATCCGTCAGTTGCGTTATGGAGAGGAAGTCACCGTCCTGGGCGTGGTGAAGCGCATCCAGGTACGGGACAGCCGCAACGGACGCCTGAAACGGGTCGAGGTCCTGGTCTCCGACGGCACCGGTACCCTGCAGGTGACCTGGTTCAACCAGGTGTGGATTGCCCAGAAGCTCAAGGAAGGACAGCCGGTGGCCCTGGCCAGCCGGGTAGACCGTTACCTGGGGCGGTTGGTGCTCAACAACCCCGAATGGGAACCCCTTGAGGAGAAGTACCTGCACACCAATCGTATCGTGCCCGTCTATCCCCTGGCGGGCAACCTCACCCAACGTTGGATGCGCCACTTAATGAGCCGGGTGGTTCCCCAGTGGGCGCCCAAAGTGCCCGATCCCCTGCCCAAATGGGTGCGGGAACAGGCCGACCTGCCGCCACTTTCCTGGACCCTCCAGCAGATGCACTACCCCGATTCCTGGGACACGTTGAAGCAGGCCCAACGGCGTCTGGCCCTGGAGGAAATCTTCCTCCTCCAGGTGGCCATGGGGCTGGTGCGAGCCCGTTATCGCAGCCAGCCGGCGCGCGTCTTCACCGTGGACGACGCATGGCTGGAGGCTCAAACCGCCCGCCTGTCCTTCACCCTGACCCGGGCCCAGCGCAAGGCCCTGGACCACATCCGGGAGGACCTGGCTTCGGGCCGCCCCATGAACCGCCTCCTCCAGGGCGATGTGGGTTCGGGTAAGACGGTGGTTGCGGCCCTGGCCATGGCCATGGTGACCCGCGAGGACGCGCAGGCGGCCATGATGGCGCCTACCTCGATTTTGGCCGAGCAACACTACCGCACCCTGCGCGGGCTCTTAGCCGGGCCCGGCAGCCTGTTGCGCGACGATGAAATCGCCCTCCTCGTGGGTGCTACACCCGCCCGGGAACGCCGCGCCCTTCTGGAGGCCCTGGCCGAGGGGCGGATTAAAGTCTTAGTGGGAACCCATGCGCTGCTGGAGGACCCTGTTCAGTTCCAGGACCTGCAACTGGTGGTCATCGACGAACAACACCGTTTCGGCGTGCGCCAGCGAGCCCTGTTGCGCCGCAAGGGCCGACATCCCCACCTGCTGGTCATGACGGCCACGCCCATTCCCCGCTCCCTGGCCCTGACCATCTACGGCGACCTGGACCTCACCGTGCTGGACGAAATGCCGCCGGGTCGCAAGCCCGTGGAGACCTACCTGCTCTATCCCCGGGAGCGGGAACGGGCCTACGCGTTCATCCGCAAGGAAGTGGAAAAGGGCCATCAGGCCTTCATCATCTACCCCTTCATTGACCGGAGCGAGCACGAGGATTTCGCCCACGTCCCGGCCATCATGGAGGCCTACCCCGTCCTGGCCGAGGAGATTTTCCCCGACCTCAAAGTGGGTCTGCTCCACGGCAAAATGAGCCCTGACGAGAAGGAAGCGGTCATGGCCCGCTTCCGGGACGGGTACTACCACATCCTGGTGGCCACGCCGGTGGTGGAAGTGGGGGTGGACATCCCCAACGCCACGGTTATGCTCATCGAAGGCGCGGAGCGCTTTGGCCTGGCCCAGCTTCATCAGCTGCGGGGCCGGGTGGGTCGCGGCGGCCAGCAGGCCTATTGCATCCTCATCCCCAGCACCGACCACGCGGTGGAAGCCGAACGCCTGCAGGCCATGACCCAAATCCAGGACGGTTTCCGCCTGGCGGAGCTGGACCTGCAACAACGAGGACCCGGCGAGTTCCTGGGGACCCGGCAGGCCGGTTTCGCCACCCGCTTGCGCTTTGCCGACCTGCTCAATGTGCAGCTCATCGAGGAAGCCCGCCGCCTGGCCCGCGCCTTCCTGGAACAGGACCCGCGCCTGGAGGCCCCGGAAAGTCAGGCCCTCGCCCGGTACCTGGACCACCTCTTGACCTCGGGAGAAGGGGAAATCAGTTAGGACGGCGGATACGAGCGTGGCTCACAAGCGTGCAGGAGGACGGTTCATGCCCCACATCAAGGCGGTGTTTCCCGGCACCTTCGACCCCATCCATTACGGCCATATCGACATCGCGCTGCGGGCGGCCCGCCTGTTCGACGAACTGGTGGTGGCCGTGTACGACAAGCCGCTGAAGGAGCTCATCTTCAGCCCGGAAGAACGGGTGGACATGGTCCGCCGGGCTCTGGATGGGCATACCAATATTCAAGTTGTCGGATACAGCGGTTTAACGGTAGAATTTTGTCGACGTATCGGCGCGCGCGTCATCGTGCGCGGGCTGCGGGTATTCTCCGACTTCGAACGAGAGTTCCGCATGGCCCTGACCAATCAGCGCTTGGCTCCGGACATCGAGGTCGTTGCCCTCATCACCAGCGACAAGTACATGTTTTTATCGTCCACCACGGTACGGGAAGTGGCAGCCCTGGGCGGTGATGTGACCTTCATGGTTCCGCCCTTCGTCGCCGAAGCCCTGTACCGTAAGTTCCAGCAACGGGAGCGGCCCCTATTCCCGGCATCGTTGCGGGAGGAGTAGCCAGGCGAGGAAGGGGTGCCGAAAGGAGGGTCAAGGATGGACATTTTGGACCTGGTCGACCGCCTGGAAGAATTGGTACAGGAGGGCCGAAGTCTTCCCCTGATTCGCGGCGTGCTGGTGGACGAAGAGCGTCTATGGGAAATCATCGACCAAATGCGTATCTCCGTACCCGAAGAGGTGCGGAAGGCCCAACAACTACTGAGCCAGAAGGACCGTATTGTGGCCCAGGCCCAGGAGCGGGCCCGACGCATCGTGCAACAGGCCGAATCCGAACGGGCCAAGATGATTGAGGAAAGCGCGATTGTCCAATCGGCCAAAGAACGGGCGGAAGAAATCGTGGCTCAGGCCCAGGAAGAAGCTGGACGTATTCGGGCCGAGGCGGAAGCGTATGTCTTGAATCTCTTTCGGAAGGCAGAACAACAACTGCAAGACGCCTTGCAAAAGATTCAAACGGGCATTCGGGTACTGCACGAAACATCCAACACCGTGACCTTGTCAAATGATGAATCCGAGATGTAGCGACCGAGTAGGGCGTCTGCCTTTCTTTTGGGAGGAAGGGAACAAAGTATGACCCGAATGGCCCGTCCTTGGAGACCCAACTGGACACAACACCTTGATAAGGAGGATGTGAATGGCAGTCCCTTCCTCCGAGACCTTCGTACCCCCACCGGTTCGCAGTTTGAAGGACCTAGAACTGCCCACTTTGTGGCTGCATGATCTGGCCCTCAAAATCCTGTATTTTCGTGGCTATCTGACTGGCCACGAACTGGCTAAACTCATGGCCTTGCCTTACATGGGTGTGGCCAGCGAAATTCTGGAAGACCTGAAAAAGGAAAAGTTGGTGGAGATTCGAGGGGCTCGGACGGGTGTGGGACCCTCGGCTTATGAATACACCCTGACGGGTCTGGGGATGCAACGGGCGCGGGAAGCCCTGGAGCGGAGCCAGTACGCCGGACCCGCGCCCGTGCCCTTTCACCGCTATGTCCAGGCGGTGCGCAAGCAGGCCCGCAGCCGTCCCATCGTCACCGAGCGGGAAGTACGCCAGATGCTCGCCCACCTGGTGTTGAAGGATGAAGTTATCCACCGCTTGGGCCCGGCCATCAATTCCGGCTTGGCCATCTTCCTCTACGGTCCTCCCGGTGATGGCAAGACGTCCATGGCCCAGGCTATCGGTCGCTATCTGCTGCGGGATACCATTTACATTCCCTTTTCCCTTTACATCGGAGGACAGGTCATCGTGCTCTTCGACGCCAGTGTCCATCATCCGGTAGAAGTCCCCAACAGCAGTCAGGTGGACGCCCGCTGGGTGCGTATCCGTCGGCCTTTCCTCATGGTCGGCGGTGAGCTCACGCTGGAGGACCTGGACCTGATTTTCGACCCCGTGAACAAGTTCTATCAGGCTCCGGTGCAGGTCAAGGCCAACGGTGGTATGCTTTTGGTGGACGACTTCGGACGCCAACGGGTACGTCCCCAGGCCCTGCTCAACCGATGGATCGTCCCCCTGGAAAGCCGGGTGGACTACCTAACCTTGCACACAGGTCAGAAAATTGAGGTACCTTTTGACGTGTTAGTGGTCTTCTCCACCAACCTGCCCCCGAAAAACCTGGTGGACGAAGCCTTCTTACGGCGCCTTCGCCACAAGATTCACGTCGGCGACCCGGGGTTCAAGGAGTTCCGGGAGATTTTCCGTCGGGTGGCGGAACAGCGGGGTATCCCCTTCAGCGAACGCGGACTGGCGTACCTCATCCAAGAATGGTACGTGAAACCGGGGCGCCCCCTCCGAGCTTCCCACCCTCGAGACCTGTGCGATATCCTGTTGGACATCGCGCGTTATCGCAACACCAAACCGTCCATGACGCCGGATCTTTTGGAAGAAGCGGCCAAGATTTACTTCGTCGATGCTTAATCCTTTGGACGCCCTTCCCCCTTGCACGATTATTGCCCACCGTGGGGCTTCCGCAGAGCGGCCGGAGAACACCCTGGAGGCCATCCAGTTGGCTCTGGAGGAAGGTGCTCACGCGGTGGAAATCGACCTCAAACGCACCGCGGATGGAGTGGTGGTGCTCATGCACGATGCTACGGTGGACCGGACCACCCAGGGGACAGGATTGGTCCATCGCCTCTCTTACGCCCAGGTGCAGGCCCTGGACGCCGCACGGCGCTTTCATCCCTACCCCGGTCGGCACGCAGTGCCGCGGTTGGAAGATGTGTTGAAAACCGTCCGGCAGCGGGCCTGGCTCAACTTGGAACTCACCAACTACCCTTCGCCCTTCGACGACCTGCCGGAACGGGTCGCCCAGGTGTTGCAGAGCCTGGGCTATACGGACCGGGTTTGGGTCTCCTCCTTCAATCCGGTAGCTTTGTGGCGTTTCCATCGGGCCCTTCCTCAGGTACCCACGGCCTTCCTGGTGCTCCCCAAGGGATGGTCGGTGGGTTCTGTGTTCCTCCTGGCGCGCATACTTCGGGTCCATGCGATTCATCCGCACCGCCGGTATCTTCGTCGCCCCTGGTGGCGCCGATGGCAGCAGCGGGGCTACAGGGTCTACATGTACACCCTGAACACACCGGAAGAGTGGCAGGAAGCCTTCCAACAAGGATTAGATGGCTTCTTCACCGATCACCCTGCGCAGGCGCTGCAACTTCGAGCGCAGGTCCTCACCTGTCAGGGGAGAGACCATGCTAATTCCCTCATGAAGTGAGACAATTGTACCAATAGGCCTAAATGGAGGCGGAACGAGAAGTCCCTCTGGCCGGGTACGGGGAGACCAAGGGACGGCTGGAAGGCTTGCGGGTACTCTGAGGCTGGGGAGACCGTTTCCGCACCCATCTGTAGACTCTCTACCAACTTTGGCAACTTTTGCGTGCACCCGAGGCCCAGGCGTTTTTCAAGAATTAACACATTGAGGCCATACCCCATACAGCAG
>WFUL01000061.1 GCA_015484985.1 Anaerolineales bacterium
ACCAACATCCGAAAGCGGGCGTACCTCCCCAAAACCCACCGTAGACAGAGTGATGACGGTCATGTACACGGCTTCCAGCCAGGTATAGCCTTCTAACCAGCGATACCCCGCGGTCCCCAAAGCAACGATACACAACAGCCAGAACAAAATGCGAAGAAAGGACCTCCTCCAGGAGGTCCTGCCCGAGGTGAAGGGGGAGGAGCGGGGCGGCGATTGAGAGGTCATCTTCGCCCAGGACTGGGATTAGAGATAATCCCGAAGCCGATAACTTCGGCTGGGATGACGCAATTTGCGCAAGGCCCGGGCCTCGATCTGACGAATGCGTTCCCGGGTAACATTGAACATCTTCCCGATTTCCTCCAGGGTGTACATCTTGCCGTCTACCAGGCCAAACCGCAATTCGATGACCTGGCGCTCCCGTTCGCTCAAAGCGGCCAGGGCGTTCCGCAATTGCTCCCGCAAGAGCTCCTGCATCATCTGGTCCGCGGGATGCTCCACCTGCTCGTCCTGAATGAAGTCAGCCAGCTGGCTTTCCTCTTCTGTGCCCACGGGTGACTCCAGGGACAGTGGCTCCGAGGCCACCCGCATGACCAGCTGCACCTTTTCCACCGCCTGCTTGAGGCGCTGCTGGAGGTACGGAGGCAGAGGTTTGCCCTTCTCCCAGGCCTCGCGAATCATGTCCGCGTCCCGTTCATCCACATAGCCAGCTTCCAAAGCCAGTTCCTCCATGGTAGGCTCCCGGCCCAGTTTCTGCACCATCTCCTGGCGTAAACGATTAAGCCGCTGATAGCTCTCCATCAAGTGGATGGGAACCCGGATGGTATGGGCCTGGTCGGCAATGGAGCGGGTCACGGCCTGGCGGATCCACCAGGTCGCATACGTGCTGAATTTGTACCCCCGGGCGGGGTCGAACTTGCTTACCGCCTTCAACAGACCCAGATTGCCCTCTTGAATCAAGTCTAGGAAAGGTACGCCCTGATTCAAATAGCGCTTGGCCACGCTGACCACCAACCGCAAGTTGGAACGCACCAACATGTCCTGGGCCAGCTTAGCCCGATGGCGTAGGGCTTCCATGGCCTGGGCCAGGACGGCGTCATCGGGCAGGGCCTGTTCGAAGGTGGATACCCGTGGGAGAGCCGGGCGCTTTTTTACCCGCTTCACCAACCACGACAGCGTTTCCCGAGGGAGGGTATACGCCCACATGTACACCAGAAACACCTGTTGCGCGTACGCGTCCCAACGCTTACTTTTGCCCCAGGGCCCCTGACTCAGATAGGCCCGGACCCGGGAACCCTTCTTCTCCTGGCCCGTGTATTGCTGCAACCACTGAGCCTCCTCCAGCAACATAAGCAAATCCGGGGGATCCACTTTCAAACGAGCCGCATCCTCCTGAACCCGCTTCCATGAAGCCCGCATCTCTTTGAACACGGCCACGTACAGACTGTGAGGTGAGGTATCGCCCTGCTCTTCCAAGGTTTCCTGGAGCACCGAGAACTGCCGCTCGGCCTCCAGCATGGTTCCCAGCCAGAATTCCTGGTCCACGGTCAACAACTCGTGCTTTCCGATTTCCCGCAAGTACAGGTATACGGGATCGGAAGGCCCACCAATCCCGGCCTCTAAGGCCGCCAATTCTGCTTCTAACAAAGCTTCCTCCTCTTCCAGGTCACGAGGCGAAGGTGCAAATTCCTCGGGTAAATCCAAATCGGCTCGCAGAATCATGAGACCACTCCTGTTGTCTGGGGTTGAGCCAGCACCTGTTCGATACGGCGACGTTGTTGGGTGAGCTCCTGGAACTGGGCCAGCACGTCAGCGTCGTAGGGCTGCGAATGGTCCCGCAAAATCTGTTCCAAATGATGCACGGCCTGGGTAATCCGGGCAATGCGCAAATAGGACGTCATGCGCACAATTTCCCGCACCAGAAGCACGGTCGAGGTCATGGGTCTCCGGGTCTCATCTCGGTTCAATTGGTTCAGAAGATCCTGGAATTCCTGCACCAACCATTCCAGCCCTCGGGCCTGGGACTGGGTCGCCAGAAAGGTTCGAATCGGACCGAACTGGCGATGCGCATCCTCTAGAAGGCGCCATGCTTCCCGATGACTTTCCTCCTGGAAATCCTTCTCCGACAGGGGTTCCTGCCTCCGCTCCCGCAAGGTGCGCTGCACCCGAACCAAAAGGTCGGGCTGATGCCATAACACAGCCAGAATAAAGCGCTCCTGTAGTCCCGTGTTCACCACAGGATACATGGGTGGAGCCAGGGAGGCCTCGGAAAGCGCCTGGGATGCCGTGTCCCGGGGCCGAAGGGTTTTCCGCGAGGAAGTGGGTGGATGCCAGGCCCTCAGACGCTCCACCGGAACCCGCACCCGCTCGGCCAGTTCCCTGAAGTACGCTTCTTGCTCCACCGGATTGCCCACCAGACGGATGAGGGGCACCATGGTCTCGGCCAATCGGGCTCGCTCCTTGGGGTCGTCCAGGTCCAAGGTCTGGGCCATGAGGTCCATCAAGTACAACACCAGGGGTTGGGCCTGGGCCAGCAGACGTTCCCAACGGGCAGGGTCCTCCAACACGATTTCGTCAGGATCCTTGCCTTCAGGCAGTACCACCACCCGCAAGTTGAGCTGCAACCGCTGTTCATAACGCAGCAACCCCCGGGCGTCCAGGGTGACCTGGGTCTCCGCCGCGGTCTCCCGGGCGACGTCCAGGCTGCGCCAGAGGGCCTGCTGGCCCGCAGGGTCCGGGTCCAGCGCCAGGTACAGATTACGGGTCAGGTTCTTGAGACGACGGAGATGATGGGGCGTTAAAGAAGTGCCCATGGAAGACACCGTTTCCTCAAAGCCCGCCTGGTGCAAAGCCAGTACGTCCATATATCCCTCGACCAGCACCACCCTGTCCTTTTGACGAATGGCTTTGCCCGCACGGTCCAGGCCGTACAGAAGCCGACCTTTGTCGAACAAGGGAGTGGTGGGCGAGTTGAGGTACTTGGGTACTCCCTCGGGATCTAACGTCCGGGCGCCGAATCCCACAGGCCGCCCTTGTGCATCCCGAATAGGAAACATGAGGCGGTGGTGGAAATAATCCCGGGCCTCGCCCGTAGCCTCGTCAATCCGAGCCAGTCCCACTTCCGCCAGGGTGGAGGGCGAAATGCCCTTCTCCACAAAATAGCGCACCAGGGCATCCCGCTGGCGCGGGGCATATCCCAGACCGAAAGCCTCCAGAGTGGCTGCCGTCAGGCCCCGCTTCTTCAAATAGTCCAGGGCCTCCCGGCCCGTGGTTCGATGTAAGTGATGTTGATAGAACACCACGGCTTCCTCAAGAAGGGACCGCCATTGTTTCAGCGCGCTGGCTTCCTGGGGCCTTTCCCCTGCTTTTAGGGAAATACCCGCCCGCTCAGCCAGGTACTGCAGGGCCTGACGAAAATCCCATCCCTCCTTCTTCATCACAAAAGTGAAAATGTCCCCTCCGGTGTTGCACTGGCCGAAGCATCGCCAAGTGCCCGTTTCGGGGAAAACCGCAAAGGCCGGCGTCCGGGTGTTGGGGTGGAAGGGACAAAAACCTACATAGTTTTTCCCGGAGCGCCGCAGTTCCACCGTCTCCCCGATGAAGTCTACAATA
>WFUL01000062.1 GCA_015484985.1 Anaerolineales bacterium
AAGGGAGCAGAAAGCGCGAACGGTGCGGGAGGGGCGAACGCCAACGGGGATGGCGGCTGCAGAGGTTGGGGCTCAGGAGGTCGATCGACGAACGTCACGGCAATACCAATCAGGTCTCCCGGTCGGTAATCCGAGGGATTTCCTGCCACAACATGGTCTGCGTCCAGGGGAATGGGGAAGAGCACATGATGGGGGAACGCGGCCAGGATGCCGGCCATGCGTTCCTCCACACTCCCTGGCGCCAAACAGCCGTCCTCAGTAAGGGTTCGCCCGCAGCGTAATCCCGGGCTACATATCCACCCAAGAAAGCGTCCTTTTCCGCCTCGGAAATGTAAAGGGAAGCCCGAGCGTCCTGATAGACTTCGACCACACGTACCGCGTCTTCGGTGAGGACATCCCCTGCCCGTAAGGTCCGGGCGGCCGCCAACACGCGCAGCATTGGAGGCTGAAGGGTGCGGGCTAGCCAGAGATTCCCAACGAACACCAGCAGACCTGTCACGAAGGCCAGGATGGCGACCACAACATTGCGTCGATCCCGCATGAACCGCCTCCTTATGCGACACGGATGAAATCGAAGCCGTTGTGGCCCTTCCGGATACGCGCTTCCGCTCTCCCTCGGGGAGACGCACACCAGCCATCTCCCCAGCCCTCGTCTGTATTCGATTTGGCACGTTTTTGGACGTTATCCAGGCGGGTTTCCACCCCCTATGGAACGCGAGGCCATTATACACAGAACCGACATATCTTGCCAAACCCACAAGTATTGGGCACACAAAGACGACCTTCAAGCACACCTATGCCCTGACGCCACCAGTCTTCAGCTTCCCAAAAGTGGGAGTTTCGACGATATGTTTCCTGTAAGCGAACAAGCAAGCGAACAAATGTTCATCACCTTGGCCCTCTCCTTGTGGTAAGATTGAGGTGTGTCCAAATCACATGGCACAACCCAATCAAAACGGATAAGGAGGAAGCGTTCGGTGGCCAGGCAAACCGACGATTTAAGGTATGACGCGTCTACCATTCAGGTTCTGGAAGGTCTGGAAGCCGTCCGTCGCCGTCCCGGTATGTATGTGGGCGGCACGGATGTACGCGCCCTGCACCACCTGATTTATGAGGTGGTGGACAACGCCATCGACGAAGCCCTGGCGGGCGCGTGCGACCGCATCGAGGTCATCATCCACAAGGACAGCAGCGTCTCCGTTATCGACAACGGCCGGGGTATCCCCGTGGATATCCACCCCCAGACGGGCAAACCCGCCCTGGAAGTGGTGATGACCACCCTGCACGCGGGCGCGAAATTCGGCCAGAAGGGCGGATACAAGGTCTCCGGTGGGCTCCACGGTGTGGGCGTGTCCGCAGTGAACGCCCTTTCCGAATGGTGTGAGGTGGAAGTCAAACGAGATGGCAAAATCTATCGCCAACGGTACGAACGGGGACGCCCTATAACCCCTGTGGAGAAAGTGGGCCGCACGAAAAAACCCACGGAGACGGGCACCCGGGTGACGTTCAAGTACGACCCCACGATTTTCAAAAAGGTGGATTACAAGTTCGAGACCCTGGCCCAACGCCTGCGGGAGATGGCCTTCGTCACCCGGGGGGTGTGGATTCGCCTGGTGGACGAGCGCATCAATCGGGAGATGAACTTCTACTTTGAAGGCGGCATCGTGGCCTTCGTCCAGTATCTCAATCGCCACCGCACGCCTCTGCATCCCGTGGTGTACGGCCATCGGGTTATGGACAATGTGGAGGTGGAAGTGGCCCTGCAGTACACCGACGCCTACACCGAATCGGTCTACTCCTTCGCCAACACCATCCACACCGTGGACGGCGGCACCCACCTCACCGGGATGCGCACGGCCATCACCCGTACCCTGAATGACTACGCGCGCAAGCACGGCCTGCTCAAGGAAAACGAGCCCAACCTGACGGGCGAGGACACCCGCGAAGGGCTCACGGCCATCGTCAGCATCAAACACCCGGACCCGCAGTTCGAGAGCCAGACCAAGGTCAAACTCATGAACCCCGAGGTGCAGACCTACGTGCAACAGGTCACCTCGGAAACCCTGATGGAGTTCCTGGAGCAGAACCCCTCCTACGCCAAGGCCATCATCCAAAAGTGCTTGCTTTCCGCCCGCGCCCGGGCCGCGGCCCGCAAAGCCCGGGAACTGGTCATCCGGAAATCGGCCCTGGAGAGCATGACCCTGCCCGGGAAACTGGCCGATTGTTCCGCCAAGAACCGGGAGAACACGGAACTCTTCATCGTGGAGGGCATTTCCGCGGGCGGCTCGGCCAAGCAGGGGCGGGACCGGCACTTCCAGGCCGTGCTCCCCTTGCGGGGCAAAATTCTCAACGTGGAGAAGGCCCGCCTGGACAAGGCCCTGAGCAACAAAGAAATCCAGGCCCTCATCACCGCCCTGGGCACAGGCATCGGCGAGGACTTCGACCTGTCGAAACTGCGGTACAACAAAATCATCATCATGTCCGACGCGGACGTGGACGGCAGCCACATCCGCACTTTGCTCCTGACGTTCTTCTTCCGTTATATGCCCAAACTCATCGAGGAAGGCCACCTGTACATCGCTCAGCCCCCTCTCTACCGCATCGAGCACAAGAAGAAGGTGTGGTACGCCTACAGCGAGGAAGAGAAGGAGCAGATTCTCAAGAAACTCCAGAAGGACGGCGCCCGGGATGGACAGATTCGCATTCAGCGATACAAAGGTCTGGGCGAAATGAACCCGCAGCAACTCTGGGAAACGACCATGAACCCCGACACCCGCACCCTCATCCAGGTGACCCTGGAAGACGCGGCCGAGGCCGACCGGGTGTTCGATATCCTCATGGGACCCGCGGTGCCTCCACGACGCCAGTTCATCCAGCGCCACGCCAAAGAGGTGCGGAACCTGGACGTATAACGTGGACGGGCGAAGATGCACAACCATCAGGAAGCCCAACCCCCCAGAGGGCGATGGACAGATATCGCGGGGATGGGAACCATCGTGCAGAATGGCCTCGTCTTCTATCCTCGCTTATGGACGCGGGAGGCAGGTTTGTCCTCGAAAGTGCCCCTTCTGAAGCATGTACAGGACCTTTTCGACCTGTTGGAAGCCCGACGGATTCCTTACGTTTTGGTCGGGGGCATCGCCTTGCTGTATTACGTGGAAGGGCGCAACACGCGAGACCTGGATTTGCTTCTGGCATTGAAGGACCTGGCCCGCCTTCCCGAAGTGCACATCACCCATCAGGATGTTTACTTCGCCCAGGGACGATTTCAAGACCTGGACCTGGACTTCCTGTTGACGACGAACCCGCTGTTTCGCCGGGTTCAGCAGGAATACACCCAGACCGTTTCCCTCCTGGACCGGAACGTGACCATCGCCACCGTGGAAGGGCTGTTGTTGCTCAAACTCTACGCCCTGCCTTCCCTCTACCGGCAGGATAACTTCACCAAGGTCAGCCTTTATGAGAACGACATCGCCTTGTTGATGTATCATTATCCGGTTTCCCCGGGTCCCCTGCTGGAGGAGTTGAAAGCCCACCTGGATGAGGGCGAGTGGCAGGCTCTCAAGGAAATTGTGGATGAAATTCAACGCCGGGTACAGCGCTTTCGTCGCGGGGAGACCGGCTTTTGAACCTGGGCGAGGGTTTCGATGTTCCGCAAAATCCTCATCGCCAACCGAGGTGAGATTGCCGTCCGCATCCTCCGGGCCTGCCGGGAGATGGGCATCGCCACCGTGGCCGTGTACTCCGAAGCCGACGAGCAGGCCCCCCACGTGCACCTGGCCGATGAAGCCTACCCCATCGGCCCTGCACCCGCCACCGAGTCCTACCTCAACATCCCCAAACTCATCGAAGTTGCCCGGAAGAGCGGCGCGGAGGCCGTGCACCCCGGTTACGGCTTCCTGGCCGAGAACCCGGCCTTTGCTCGCGCGGTACAGGAGGCCGGGCTGACCTTCATCGGCCCGCCGCCCGAAGCCATGGCCCTTATGGGCGACAAGGCCCAGGCCCGGCAGCGCATGGCCGCCGCGGGGGTACCCGTGGTCCCTGGCGTCTCCCAGGTGGCCAGCGACGAAGACCTGGCCCGAGCCGCGGAACGCATTGGCTATCCCGTGCTCCTCAAGGCCGCCGCGGGAGGCGGGGGCAAGGGCATGCGGGTGGTGTGGAAACCCAAGGACATCAAGGACGCCGCGGACGCGGCCCGGCGGGAAGCGGCTTCGGCCTTTGGGGATGACCGGCTCATCGTGGAGAAGTACGTTCCCAAGGCGCACCATGTGGAAGTTCAGGTGCTGGCCGATGCGCATGGCAGGGTCCTGGCCCTGTACGAGCGGGAGTGTTCGGTGCAGCGACGGTACCAGAAAATCATCGAGGAAACGCCCTCGCCCGTGCTGGCCCCGGAAACGCGGCAGGCCCTCCTGCAGGCCGCGGTCCAGGCCGCGCGCGCGGTGGGCTATACCAACGCGGGCACGGTGGAGTTCATCCTGGACCCGGAAACCCAGCACTTCTACTTCCTGGAGATGAACACCCGTCTCCAGGTGGAACACCCCATCACCGAAATGGTGCTGGACGTCGACCTGGTCCAGTGGCAAATTCGGGTGGCGGCCGGAGAACCCCTGCCTGCATGGATGGCCGAACGCACACCCCGAGGGCACGCCATCGAGGCTCGAGTGTATGCGGAGGACCCGGCCCAGGACTTCTTCCCCACTTCGGGACCTCTGCTTGCCGTAGCCGAACCCCAGGGACCGGGTATCCGCGTGGACTCGGGCGTAATCGCGGGCATGGAAATCACTCCCTATTACGACCCTCTGCTGGCGAAAATCATCGCCCACGGGGAAGACCGGGAGCAAGCCCGCCAGCGCCTGATAGCTGCACTGCGCCAGACAGTCTACCTGGGCCTGCCCACCAATGTACCCTTTCTGCTGGATGTGCTACGGCATCCGGACTTCGTCGCCGGACGCGTGCACACCCGGTGGGTGGAGGAGGTCGTGTTGCCCTGGGAACCCCCTCCGCCGGAACCCTGGGCAGTGGCTGCTGCAGCATGGGCCCTGCAACGCAAGCATGCCCCTGCGCAACCCGTTTCGATTTCGGATCGCGCTTCAACGGGCCAAAATTCCCCCTGGCAACGGCTGCGACTGTGGTATCCTGGCGGAAGGAGCGAACCTTCATGACCACTGAAACTACTACCAAAACCGCTTTGGTCCCCAAGCGCCGCCGTCTTGTTCGAGCGCCCTTCATTCTCACCGATTGGGCGCGGCGACAGTTTAGTGGTGTGCTCAACTTCTGGGCCCGCCTATTCCTGCGCCTGGGCCTGCATCCCAACACCATGACCTTCATTGGCGTGGCCGGGAACTTCATCGCGGCCTGGTTCCTGGCCCAGGGCGATTTTCGGCTGGGCGGTCTGCTGGTGGTGGCCATGGGCGCCTTCGATGCCCTGGACGGAGCCATGGCCCGCCTCAAAGGCGAGAGCAGCCGCTGGGGAGCCTTTGTGGACTCCGTCTCAGACCGCTATTCGGAACTGGCCATCATCGGCGGTGTGCTGTGGCATTTCGTGCGCCAGGGCGACCCCTTTGGGGCCTTGTTGGCCTATCTGGCCGCCTTTGGCGCGGTGCTCGTCTCCTACATTCGCGCCCGGGCCGCCTCATTGGGCATTGACATCAAGGTGGGTCTTCTGACCCGTTTCGAGCGCTATCTGGTCTTGGCCCCAACGTTGGTTCTGGGCCTACCCAAAATCGGTATGGCCATCATCGCCGTGGGCGCGCACATCACCGCATTACAACGCATCGCCTACATGCGGGCCCATGTCCATCAGCACGGTCTGCATCGGGAGGAACCCTCATGAGTTTCCAAATCGGACCCCTCACCATCTACATGTACGGCATCCTCATCATGGCCGGCGTGCTAGCAGGCACCTGGCTGGCCTCGCGTCGAGCCCCACACCACGGGCTGCGGTCAGAGTGGATATGGGACCTGGTGCCCTGGCTCATCATCGGCGGTGTGGTGGGTGCACGGCTCTGGCATGTCCTCTTTCCTCCGCGCTCGATGATCGAAGCCGGATACACCACCCGCTACTACCTGACCCATCCCTTGGAAGCCATCGCCGTGTGGAAAGGCGGTCTGGGGCTTCCCGGGGTCCTCATTGGAGGCGCGACCGCCCTGTATCTCTACCTTTGGAAGAATCGTCGTCTCCGTCTCTTCCCCAAATTCGCAGACGCCGCCGCGCCGGGCATTGCCCTGGGTCAGGCCATCGGCCGCTGGGGAAACTACTTTAACCAAGAACTCTATGGCAAGCCGACAAACCTTCCATGGGCCATCCAAATCGACCCGCCCTATCGCCTTCCCGGTTATGAGGATGTGGCCTACTACCATCCTCTGTTCTTCTACGAATTCCTGTGGAACCTGTTCAACATGGCCGCCCTCCTCTACATCCACCGACGCTGGCGACGCCAACTCCTGCCCGGAGACCTGTTCCTGTGCTATCTCATCATCTACGGAACGGGACGTTTCTTCCTGGAATTCCTTCGTCTGGATCCGGCCTTTGTGGGTACGATTAATCCCAACCAGACGTTGATGGCCGTGGTGGTCATGGCTTCCGCGGGA
>WFUL01000063.1 GCA_015484985.1 Anaerolineales bacterium
CTCTTCGTAGGCCAGGAGGGCGGCGTCCATGAGGGTGGGAAAGGCGCGAGGGAGGGCAATCGGGGGAACCGCGCCCACCGGATAGGCCGTCCAGGCCAGGACCTCCTCGGGACGGGCCAGGCGAATCTTCTTGCGGGAAAGGCCCAGATGGCGGGCCAAAACCCGGTAG
Organism: Anaerolineales bacterium; assembly: GCA_015484985.1. Taxonomy (GTDB): domain Bacteria; phylum Chloroflexota; class Anaerolineae; order Anaerolineales; family DRMV01; genus S139-71. The sequence goes on from WFUL01000063.1 coordinate 170, forward strand.
TCCACGCGGGTGGTGCCACCGGCCAGCACCAGGAAGGGCTCCTTGCGTGCCAGGAAGAGCAGGGTTTTGAGGATGCGTTGGGGTTCGACGTTCACGGCGCGCGCGGCTTCGTCCACCGTCCGGGTGGGATGGGGGAATTCCAGCACCCGGCCGGGGATTTGGTGCTGTTCCAGGAACCTTCGCACGTCTTGGGGTCCTCTCATGCCCTTATCCTGTCCTGAGCTGCGTGTAGCCATTCACCCTTCTGAAACCCAACTAAACGCGGCTTCTATCTCCCGAACCATAGCAATGCACGCATCGTCCTCAGGATTGGGCTGGTAGGGGGTCTCCAAGAAGGCCTTGAGAATCTCCTCCACCAGAATTTCCGACGTGAGACGAAGGGACATACACACCACATTGGCGTCGTTCCACAAGCGGGCACCGCGCGCGGTCTCCGCATCCACACAGAGCGCGGCCCGCACGCCGGGCACCTTGTTGGCGGCAATGCTCACCCCGGTGCCCGTCCAGCAGAACAGCACCCCCATGTCAAAGGCACCCTGCGCCACGCCCTCGGCGACCTCGCGAGCCACTTGCGGCCAGGGTACCGTCTCGCCGGGCTTCTCTGGCCCAAAGTAACGCACTTCATGTCCCCATTTTTGCAACAATTCCAGCGCCACCTGCACCACGTGACGGCGCTCATCGCATCCCAGGGCGATGCGCATGGGTTTCCTCCTGCAGTCAAGGTTGCGCGGAAGTGGTCTCCAAAAGACGGCGCACGGCGTCCTGCGGCGCCATTTTGCGCTGGAGCACGGCCTGGACCATGGCTTCCAGGCGCTCGCGTCCTCCCCGGGCTTCCCAAGTCTGCCACAAAGCTTCCCGCAGGCGCTCTCGGATTTCGGCCTCCAGGCGGTCGCGTTCCCGGGCCTGCCAGAGACCGGTGCGCTGCAAGAAGGCCCGGTGAGATTCCAGCGCCCGCGCCACCTCCGGGATGCCCTGTCCCCGAAGGGCCGTGGTCAACAGGATAGGAGGTTGCCACGAGGGCTCTCCTTCCCCCTCCCCTTCGACTTTGGGGAGCCATTGGGCCAGGGTGCGGGCCATTTCCGCCGCTCCCGGCCGGTCCGCTTTGTTGATCACCAGGATGTCCGCGATTTCCAGGATGCCCGCTTTCAAGGCCTGCACTTCATCTCCCAGGCCCGGCGCCTGGACGACGACCACCGTATGGGCCAGGCGCGCGATGTCCACTTCGGCCTGGCCCGTGCCTACGGTTTCGATCAAGATGAGTTCAAACCCAGCAGCATCCAGCACCTGGGCCGCCTTTCCTGAAGCCCAGGCCAATCCGCCCACTGCACCCCGGGAAGCCATGGAGCGAATAAACACGCCGGGATCTCCGGCCAGGTCTCGCATGCGGATGCGGTCTCCCAGCAACGCACCACCGGTGAAGGGACTGGAAGGGTCCACTGCAAGGATGGCCACTGTCTTCAGTGGCGTGTGCTCCTTTCGATAATAACGGGCCAGTTGGTTGACCAGGGTGGACTTCCCCACACCTGGAGGGCCGGTGATACCCACCAGGTGGGCTTTGCCAGTATAGGGAAACAAGGACTGCAAAAGTTCCTCCCCCTCGGGGGTGGCGTTTTCAACCCAGGTCAAGGCACGGGATAGGGCCCGACGGTCCCCCTGTAACAGGGCCTGGGCCACACTCATGGTACAGGCTCCAGTTGAGCCGAGGATGCCGAATGTAAAACGGCCTTGCGGATGTCTTCTACGATTTGGGAAGTAGGCGTTCCCGGTCCATATACCCGATACACGCCCATTTCCAACAACTTTGGCACGTCGTCCGGAGGGATGATGCCGCCCACCAGGACCACGACGTGGTCCATGCCGACTTCGCGCAGTTTCTCCAGAACCTGGGGGACCAGGGTCATATGTGCACCGGACAGGATGGAAAGGCCCACGACATCCACGTCTTCTTGCAGCGCGGCTTCGGCAATCATCTCCGGCGTCTGGCGAATGCCGGTGTAAATGACCTCCATCCCCGCGTCTCGCAGGGCACGCGCCACAATTTTCGCGCCGCGGTCATGACCGTCCAGACCTGGCTTGGCAATGAGCACCCGGATTCTGCGCTCCTCCATGACCTGCCTCCCTGTGGGGGTGCTTCCATTATAACCCTTAGCGATGTTCAGGAGTGCGTTCTCATAAGACATGGGTATGGGACAGGAAAAGTCCTGGGTTGGGGCTACCCGTACAAATCAGGGTACAATGGGGGCATCGAATTCAGGAGGTAGGGATAACGACATGACCATGGAGGCCAGACGTCCTCGTCGACGTGCCTCACGCACACCGGCTGCCTTGTGGCAACGATGGGGGCAACAGGCCCGTCCTCCCGGATGTGGCACATGGGTACGACTGGTGCTTGCGGGCCTGTTATGGGCCTGGGCTTGGGTGACGGGGCAGGTGGCCGGATGGTTCCTGGCCGCGTGGCTCGTCCCGGCGGAGGGATGGCTGCTGCGCCCCGCGTGGTTGTTCTGGCGTGAAGAGCACGCTTCCCTCCGTCGTGCCTTTTTTGAAACAGCCGTCGTATGGACTTTGATGATGTTGTCGGGGGGCGTGAGCGGTCTTTTGTTTCCTCCAGGACCCTTGCTGGAGGTTTGGTTACGGGCCCTTCCCTGGCTGGTGGTGGCCGCCTGGATAGGCTCCTGGATGTTGGTCGGGTTGTTGCCCTGGTGGCCGGAAGGTCCGACCTTGATGGGTGTTGTATGGTCGGGAACTGGGTTGAGCGCCTTCTGGCTGGCGGGAGCGTTACTGGCACGGCATCAGTTCTTCCCGGCGACGCTGGCCTCCCTGAGCGGTCTGGCTGCCTGGCTGGGTTCCTGGGGATTGCTCTTGGTGGCTTATGGCTGGATTCAGGTGAAGCCTCTACAGCCCCGGCGCTGGTTCGCGGCTGTGGGGAGCCTGACAGTGGGACTTTTGGCCCTGGCGGGTTTTTGGTGGGGATGGTGGACCATGGAGCCCTCAACGTCCGGATGGGCCAATGCCGCAGTACCTTCCACTCCCCAGGTTCAGACCCCCACTCCAGCCACATCCACGCCGATATCCAACCCGGTGGAGGTGATTCCCGGACCTCCTACCCCAACCTGGACCCCTTCCCCCACCTTTACTCC
>WFUL01000064.1 GCA_015484985.1 Anaerolineales bacterium
CCTTCCACCGGGGAAATCACGCCGTGAAGCACGTGATACACCCCTTGATACACTCCGGCCCGTTCGATGGCCAGCACATCCAGGGGCTCCTCCACCACACACACCACCCGGTGGTCCCGATGGGGGTTCTGGCAGATGCTGCACAGCGCCTGGCCCTCTTCCGTCAGGTGGAAACACCGGGAACAAAAGGTGACCCGCTCCAAATCCGTCAGGGCCTCCGCCAGATGTCGGGCCACCTCGGGTTGACGCAGAAGAAAGAAGGCCAGCCGGGCCGCGCTCTTGGGTCCCACTCCCGGAAGGCGCTCCAGTGCCTCCATCAAATGTTGCAAGGGTTTCGGTAAGACGGACATCGTGATGCTCCGCTCAGCATTATACTCATTTGCGTGTGCGTAGCACACAAGCCCTCTGTAAAATTAGGTGAGGCGGATGGGCTCCCTGGATTCCAGCCCTGGAGCCTTTTCCAGATTTGTATCCCTTGGAACGAGGTGCAGCATGTTGTTGGAACGCCTGGAAAAACTGGAACAGCGCTTCCAGGAAATTGAACAGGAACTCTTGCAGGTGGGAGACGATTACAAACGGGCCGCGGCCCTGGCCAAGGAGCGGTCCGAACTGGAGCCCATTGTGGCCAAGGCTCGGGAGTACCGCAAGGCTCTGGAGCAACTGGAAGAGGCTCGCACCATTCTGGAGGAAGAGGACGATACGGAACTCAAGGAGCTAGCCAGGGCGGAAATCGACGAACTGGAGGCGCGTATCGCCGCGCTGGAACGGGAAATCAAGCGCCTGCTCCTGCCCAAGGATCCCCGGGATGAAAAGAACGTCATTATGGAGATTCGGGCGGGCGCGGGAGGTGAGGAAGCCGCCCTCTTCGCAGCCGACCTCTTCCGCATGTACAGCCGGTATGCGGAGCGCAAAGGCTGGGACGTGGAAGTACTCTCCGAGCATCCGACGGGCCTGGATGGGTACAAGGAAATCATCTTCCTCATCAAAGGCAAAGGCGCCTTTTCCCGGCTCAAGTACGAGTCCGGGGTCCATCGAGTCCAGCGGGTGCCGGTGACGGAATCCCAGGGCCGCATCCACACCTCCACCGCCACCGTGGCCGTGCTGGCGGAGGTGGAGGACGTGGACATTGAGATTCCCGAAAAGGACCTGAAATTCGAAGTCTTCAAGGCCGGTGGTCCGGGCGGACAGCACGTCCAGAAGAACGCCACGGCCGTGCGCGTCACCCATCTGCCCACGGGCATCGTGGTCCAGTGCCAGGACCAGCGTTCCCTGACGCAGAACAAGAAACGGGCCATGCAAATCCTGCGGGCGAGGTTGTACGAAATGGAACGACGCCGCCGAGAAGAGGAGATGGCCGCCCAACGCAAGTCCCAGGTAGGCATGGGGGAACGGGCGGAGAAAATCCGCACTTACAACTTTCCCCAATCCCGGGTGACGGACCACCGGTTGCAAAAGTCGGTGTACAACCTCCCCGAAATCCTGGACGGCGACCTGGACGTGTTCATCGACGACCTCATCCTGCGGGATGAAACGGAACGCCTGGCCGCGCTGGAGGCTCAGGAGGCGCCTTCACCCAAGACCCCTTGACCACGGCTGGCTCATCATGTACAAGATGTGCGCTTTCACCCGCCACTGGACTTTTTCTCTTAGAAATCGTGGTGTGGGGCGGCTGTGCCGCCCCACACCACGATTTCTTTCGCATAGGTCTCCGCGGCTCCAGGACCGCGGGATAATCGGTAGATCTTTTTCACGGCGGTCCCGTGCCTGGTCAGGCCTGCTCCAACAATGCGGAAATGCGTCTTTGCAGCACTCTCTGTTAGAACCAGAAAAACACCTGCCCAGGGAGAAGTTGTGCTTGGACTCCCTGAAGAGCGGGTTACAATAGAGACAAACCCGGGAAAGGAGGGTTGTATGTACCACAAAATCATCATCTTGGGGAATCTGGGTCGAGACCCTGAACTCAATTACACTCCCCAGGGCACGCCGGTGGCCCGGTTCACCGTAGCGGCCAACCGCCGCTACACCACCCAGGACGGCCAGCAGGTCGAGGAAACCATCTGGTTCCGCGTCTCGGCCTGGGGGCGGTTGGCGGACATTGTCCAACAGTATTTACGGCGGGGCATGCGGGTATACGTGGAAGGACGCCTGGTGCCGGACCCGAATACGGGCCAGCCCCGTCTCTTCACCCGCTCCGATGGGACGGTAGGAACCTCGTATGAGGTGCGGGCCGATGTGATTCGCATCCTCACCCCGCGCGGGGAAATGCCCGAAGAGCCTACAGACGTGGCCCCGGCTTCGGGGACCACGCCCACCGCGCCTGTGGACGACCTGCCGGCCGCGGACGAGGAAATTCCCTTCTAAGACCACAAGGGGGTGATCCACGATGGACGGTTCGCCATGGGGGTATCCGGGTGTGGTGCTGGAGGAGATTGCCGCCCAATTGCATCAGGACCTGGAGGCCCGCAACGCGGCCCGGGAGGAAACCCTGCAGCGCTCCCGTCTGTTGATTCGTCACGCGGCCCAGACCATTCAGGCCCTGCACCGAGGCGATTTCCAGCGGGCCCACGCTCTGTTGCAGGAGGCCCGAACCCTGGCCCGGGAACTCACCCAAAACCTGGCCCGGCGCTTCCCGGACCTGTACTATGCTGGATACACCCAGGACGCCCTCAAGGAGTACGTGGAGGCCAACGTGGTCTACCACCTGTTCACCGAGGGGACGTACCCCACACCCGCCGAACTGGGTGTCCCCTCGGCCACCTATGTTCGCGGTCTGGCCGAGGCGGTGGGCGAACTGCGCCGGAAATGTCTGGATTTGCTGCGCCATAACAACGCGCCGCAGGCGGAGCAGTTGCTGGAGCACATGGACGCCATCTACAGTCTGCTGGTCACCATGGACTACCCCGACGCCCTGACCGGCGGGCTGCGCCGCCTCACCGACCTGGCCCGCAGCCTCATTGAGCGCACCCGGGGCGAATTGACCCTGAGCCGGCGGCTGTACGCACTGCAGAGGGTCATCGAACAGGCCCAGGCATCTTCGAATGCGCCTTCGCAAGAGACATGAACGCCCGTTCCCGCCCCAAACCCATTCGTGCGTCGGAAATCGCGGACTTCGTCTTTTGTGAGCAAGCCTGGTGGTTCCGACTTCAGGGCTACGCCCCCCGGAACCGGGAACAAATGCAGGCCGGATGGGCCTATCATCGCGCGCACGAGCGCGCCGTGCGTCGTTGGATCTGGGTACGCCGGCTGGCCTGGAGCGCGCTGCTGCTCGGCCTGGCGCTGGCGGGATGGGCGCTCTACCTCTCCTGGACGAGGTAGTCCCGTGCCGCAAACCCTGTGGTGCCTCGCGGGCGGCTTGGTCCTGGTGGGACTGGTTCTGTGGCTCTGGAGCGGATACCGCCAGCGCCGCAGCGGTCTTCCCTCCGCACGGGTGATGTTCTCCGACGGGCAATGGCGGCCCTGGAACCGCCCTCTTTATGACGCTTCCCTGAGCCTGACGGGGAAGCCCGATTACGTGGTGGCCCTATCCGAACACGTCTGGATCCCGGTGGAGGTGAAATCCGGACGCACGCCCGCTGAACCCTATCCCGGTCACGTCTACCAGGTGCTGGCCTATGCGCTGTTGATTCGGCGGGTGTTGGGAAAGCACGTACCCTTTGCCATCTTGCGCTATCCCGAAAGCACCTTTAGGATTGAGGTAACCCCGCAGCGGGAGGCGGACCTGCTGGCCTTGCTGGAACGCATGCGACGATACCGACGGCTCGGGCGTCCGCCGGGGCGGTCCCATGCTTCGGCATCCCGGTGTGCCCGGTGCGGGTTTTGGGCGTATTGCAGGTATCGTTTGGAATGAGCGGAGAGCGACCATGACCGGGCCTTTGTTTTCCGAGCCGGTTCCCATGTTGCTGGCCCTGGGCGGAACCCTGGACCAACAGCGCTGGCCGGTGGACCGAGAACTCCTCCTGGGACGAGACCCCCAGTGCGATGTCGTCATCCCCAACCGGCAGGTCTCCCGCCGCCACGCGCGGGTTTATCCCCAAGAACGCGGGGTGTGGGTGGAGGACCTGGGGAGTAAAAACGGCACTTTCCTCAACGGTGAACGTCTGGAACCCGGGAAGCCCGCCAGGATGAGGGAGGGGGATACCCTCATCCTGGCCCTGGCGCAGCGTTTCGTCCTGGTAGGGCCCGGGGAAACCCAGACCCTGCCCCTGGATGAAGCCGCCACCTGGCTTCCCGCTGCCCCAGAAGCAGAACGTACCTTCACCCACCGCCTGGAGATGGACCTGGAGGCCCATCGGGTGTGGGTCTTGGGGAAAGAGGTCCAACCGCCCCTCTCGCCTTTGCAGTTCCGTCTGCTGGAGGTGCTGTACCGGCGGGCCGGCGAAGTGGTTCCTCGGGCCGAACTGGTGGAGGCCATCTGGGGGAAGGAATCCCTCTGGGTAGCCCAGCCCGCCCTGGACGCCCTGCTGCACCGCCTGCGGGAGCGGCTGGCGGAGTACGACCCCGACCACAGCTACCTGGTTACGGTGCGCGGGCACGGCATTCGTCTGGATAACCCCGCCTGGACCGGCTCAGAGTCCCCATGAGGGCCTTGACCGCCTACACCTCCTACTGGGGCACGTGGAACGAACGACCCTTTCGGGTGAGGGTGTTCCCCGGAGGCCTTACCCTCAGTCTGGACATGCACCATAAGGTCCGGGTCTATACGTACGACGCGGAGGGCCGTCCCTGGACCTTCCTCTTAGGTGGGAAAACCTACCGCCGGGCCCTCAACGGCGTGATGCTGGTCAAGTGGCGGGAACCCGGTCGTCCCCGGGAACGCCGCTGGTTGACGCCTGAAGAAGCCCGCCAGGTGGAGGCCGAGGCCCGCAAGGCCGTGGCCGATTGGGTACACGCGTTGAAGCAGGGACAGGCCCGCACGGAGGAGCCCCTTCCCCCCGAAGTCTGGCGCCTGCTGGAGCGCATTCTCACCTTTGATGAAGCCCGCTCCCAGGAGGATGCAAAACGCTATGCCCAGGTGTACAAGCCCATCGGCATCCTCCCCCCGGACCAGTACCTCTCGGTCGTTGTGCAAATCACCGAGGGCTGTTCCTTCAACACCTGCACCTTCTGCACCTTCTTTCGAGACCGGCCTTTCCGCATCAAGCGCCCGGACGAAGTGCGAGAACACATCCGGGCCATCCGGGCCTATCTGGGCGAGGGACTGTACTTGCGAAAACGGGTCTTTCTGGGGGATGCCAACGCCCTGGTGGTGCCCATGTCCCGCCTGATTCCCCTGGTGGAGGAAGTCCGCCGAGGTCTCCCGGAGCCCGCCTTTGCCGAACTCTACGCCTTTTTGGACGGGTTCAGCGGAGAGAAAAAGCAGCCCGAAGATTACGCTGCCCTGCGGGAACGGGGATTGCGGCGAGTGTACATCGGGTTGGAAAGCGGGGACCCCGGGCTCCTGCGCTTCTTACGCAAACCGGGCACCCCTGAAGATGCCCTGCGGGCAGTGCAGGCCATGAAAGCCGGAGGGCTGGCCGTGGGCGTCATCGTCCTGCTGGGAGCCGGGGGCCACCGTTTCGCGCAGGCCCACGTGCAACACACCGTGGAACTGGTGCGGGCCATGGACCTGGGACCCGAAGACATCCTCTACTTCTCGGAACTGGTGGTGACCCCGGACATGCCCTATGCCCGAGAGGCGGTTAGAGAGGGCATCCGGCCGCTGACCCCCGAGGAACAACAGGCCCAGATGCAGGCCATCTTGTCGGGCCTGTCCTATCCCCGCCATGCCCGCCCGCGCATCAGCAAATACGACATCCGGGAATTCGTGTACTAATACCAATTCTCTCATGAAACGAGGCAATTACATCGATAGCCCTGACCGGGCACGGGGCCGCAGGAAAGAAAATAAATTGATGGGGCGGCTTCGCCGCCCCATCAATTTATCCTTACCCTCGCGGTCCAGTACCCGAAGAGGCCTGCGCGAATGGGTAAAATCGCTCCACAATTCAGGGGTGTGGAACAGCGGGGATGGATATCAGGCGGTATCATCCCATGATCGGGTCATCCTTTGTTCTGTTCTTCGTCCTAAAGGTGTTGAGTCTGAGCCCGGCTTCCGGTAGACTTGCCCACGTCGGAAAGGGGTGACCCCATGATGGTGAAACGACGTATCTGCTTGTGGATGGGTCTGGGTCTGGCCCTGAGCGGGCTGCTGGGATGGATGTCCCCGGTGCGCCGGGTACAGGCCCAAACCCCCACCCCCGGCCCCATGATTGAAGTCGTGCCGGGCACCGAACGGCAAATCGCGGTGCGGGCCGGACCCAGCGTGGAGTACCCGGTGGTCGGCATGTTGGTCGTGGGACAGCGCGCGCCTGCGCTGGGGCGCAGCCCGGGGGGAAGTTGGATTCAGATTCGCTATCCC
>WFUL01000065.1 GCA_015484985.1 Anaerolineales bacterium
CCGTAGACCGTTTACTGGCCCAGGGTCGTATTGAAGAAGCCGAGGCGTACATGGAACGGCGGCGTCAGTTCTTCTGGGAACACGGGTATCACATTCGCAAACTCAACCAGGCTTATTTTGCCTTCTACGGCGCTTACGCGGATGTCCCGGGGGGCGGTGCGGCCGGCGACGACCCGGTGGGCGCCGCGGTGCGAGCCCTGTGGGAACAAACTCAGGACGTCACGCGCTTTCTCAAGACCATGGCCTGGATGTGGTCCTTCGAGCAATTACAGCGTCGCGTGGGCCAGTAGAAGGACCCACTACCCCTGTGCTACCCATATTCTATACCCTTTCTCCTGTAACAATGAACAAGCGTGGCCCTTGTCCATAGCACCTTCCTTCACCTTCCCTCATGTCCCCTAAATCTTTGTGCAGGGGCTTGCATGATGGAGGCGTTCTCGCCCTTTCACATAGGTCGTTCCGGGCCCAGAGTCGCGGGAGAAAAATGAGGGGGCGGCGAAGCCGCCCCCTGTATGCGACAGCCGCCACCCCTATCGTTCCCCTGGTAGTGCGTAGATATAGACCTGATGGGGCTCCTCCCGGGGAAGACCCAGGCGCTGGGCCGTCTCCGCGTAGGCCAGGTCCAACAACACATCCTCGGCCAGGCCGATCCGCCGCACCTCACGGGCTTTCAGGATCTGAGGGAGGTGCCCCTGGACCACGGGCTCCTGCAGGCGGGAACGCCCACCCCTCAATCGTTGTCGCAGGGCTTTCGGCCCCAAAGGCGTGATGAAGAATATCCCTTCCTTCCCCTGAGCCCAGAAGCCGTGTCCCGTGACGTCTGCTTCCAGGCGTTCCACATCTATCCCCACCAGTCGGGTTACCCACCCTTTGGGGTCGAAGTGGGACTGCAAACCCAACCCCAATCGCTGCCGCTTGAGCTTCAGGTCCATGGCCACCCAATCTTCCATCTCACGACGTAGGCCTGCCAGCTCCCGTCGCTGGCGCTCCAGCCCATAGCCCAGCACGGCGGTCAGAAAAGCGAATAGCACCAGAACGAAAACCAACCAGCCGAACATGGCATTTCCCTCCCCGGATGTTGAGGCTTCGTTACGGTATGGGAGCGGTCGAGAAGGTGCGCCAGACCAACCAGACGGCGTAGGGAAGCACTTTCCAGGTGGCCGGACGGCGTTGTCCTACCTGAGGCGAAACCAGCAGGACGCCCAGGCTCCCCAGAAACCAGCTCAGCCCCATAACCCAGGCTCCTTCCAACAAACGCTCTGTCGGGGTCCACAGAATCCACGTCATCCATAAACGCAGGTCACCGCCTCCCAGCACACCCAGGACATAGGACCCCAACACCCACAGCATCAATACCCCCCGCCAAAACCCGAACGAAGAGGGTAGGTCTCCAAGCACGCGCGCTGCACCAGTGCCCAGGAGAAACCAGGAAAGGCGGCGGGGAACCCGTCGGGTACGGACGTCATGCCAAACGACGAAAACCGTAGCCAGGAGCAGGAGGACGAAGGCCATGGTGACGTCCTCCGCGCGGTCATTGATTCTCCCGGGTAACGCCCCAGGCCAAGACGGCTCGGGCACGAACGATCCGGTCGGGGGCCCAGAAAGCGCCTTTCACTCGAACCCGCACCTCGCAGTAGGGCCGCTCTCCTATCAGACCACACGTCGCGCCCAGCCAGGTGGTGTGGGTAGGTTGGTTTCGAGCGAAGACCAACGCGGCCACTTGGGGTCCGCGTCCATTCGGAACCATGCGCCCATCGGGAAGAAGGCGCACTTCCATCGTACCGGCATGGGCAGCCAGGTTCGCGGCCGTCAGGGCCCGCATGGTGCGCCAGGTCAGGGTTCCGTAACTGATGGCCGCCATGACCAACATCAACAGGGCGGTGAGGGCCAGGGCCACGAAGACCAGCACCTGGCCCCGCACACGACGTGGGCCTACCAGCGCCCCTGCCATCGCTCACCTCGGCTGTAGGAATAGATGGCCGTTCCCTGACGGCGGTCCATGCCAGGCGGTGCGAAGGGAAGGGTTACCCAATAGGTCACCGTGCATCGCCCCAAACTCCCCGCCTCCTCCGGCGGCTCCACCGTGACGGAGAAGGAAGCTGAACGCAAGGCACTCCAGGCCCTGGGGGCCAGGGTGCGGTGGGCAATCTCCTGTCCCAGGGCCGCGGCCCGTTGAGGACGGTGGGGGAATTGGGAAATGTATTGGGCACAGGCATAGGCCGCGGACAGAGCGGCCGTGTGCACCCGGTGCAACACCAGCAGGTCCACCCCCAGCATGGCCAGAAGGGCCAATACCATGGAGGCCAGTGCCGCTTCCGCCAGGGCTTGCGCAGGTGTCGACCGATCGAGCCAACGCCGCCAACTGGTCATCTTACCTCCCCTGCTCAGGGCTGCGGTCCGGGATAGAAACGCCAGAGGTAAAAGGTGACCTCTCCCCGATGGCGTTCTTCCACCAACACCCCCAACGGACCGGACGTCACCCGTCGGTAGGTCACCCGCCCCAAGACCTGACGCCGTTGCGCATCGACCTGGAAGGAAAACGCATCCTGTAAATCACGCCAGATGATCGCGGACAACCCCTGTCCCGGGCCCGGACTCTGATAGTGTCCGGCCGTTACACCACCGGTGAACAGGGCCCAGTCCACGGTGAAGGCATGCCAGGCATACAGGTACGCAAAGAACACCGCGCTCAAAAGCAATAGGATGAGGGGTGCGACCAGGGCAAACTCCGCCAGGGCTTGAGCGCGGACCGCGTGTGGCCGCATGGGTCCTCCTCCCTTCCGCCGATGAAAATGAACCTGAAAGGGGGTAAATTGTCGTCAGAAACGCTACCGCAGGGACTGAATCGCGCGCTGCCAGAGCTCGGCCACCCGGCCGCCGAACATGTATACCAGGGCAGCCACCACGGCTAACACCGCCCCAATGATGAGGGCGTATTCGGCAAGGTCCTGACCTTCGTCGTCCTTCAGGAGAGCGAGCAGGCGGGCTCGGAGATTGAGGAAAGTCCACATGAGTCGGGCCGTCATGCGCTTTCCTCCTCCGCATTGGGATGGCCAGTCAGTGATGGCCCCAGTATACCAAGATATTGCCAGAAACGCAAAGTTATCAGGGCGGACAGGAGTTCCTTCGAGATTTCCTCTCCTCAACCTCGTCTATCCCCGAAAGGGTTTTGAGTACAATCGGATACGGAGACATCGCTGACAGGTGTATTCGCACCCCGGTTCCCACAACCGATTCCCTTCCCAGGAGGCATCGCCATGAGCATCTTCGACGGCCGCAGGCTTCCTCCAGAGGCGTTCGACCTGGACGTGGAAGGCATCCGCCGGGGTATCTATACCGACAAGTACTTCGTGAACATCGCCCGGCTTCTCCAGACGCTGAGCCGTCTGGGTTACACCCACCGGGGTAAACACGCCCGCCTGGACCCCACGGACGTTCCGGTAGGGGACATGCGGACCGAGATGCAGGTCTTCACCCGGAGACCGGGCAAGACGGTGGTGGCCGGCGTGGATGCCGCCCTGGCCGTGCTTCAAGTGGGCACTGGTTACTGGGACGAGGACCGCTTCGTTTCCACCTGGCAGGATTTGCAGGTCTGGGCCGTGCAGGACGGCGACGTGGTCACCTACCACGGCGACCCCCTGAACGTCCAGCCGGTGTTGCGTATCCGGGGCCGGTATCGGGATTACGGACCCATGGAGACCCTGATTCTGGGCTTCCTCACCCGAGCCAGCCGCATCGCCACCAACACCTACGAAATCCTGCAAGCCTCCCGGGGAAAGCCCGTGCTCTTCTTCCCCGCCCGCTTCGATCTGCCCGCCGTGCAGGCCCTGGACGGCTACGCGTACTGGATTGGCGTGCAGCGCTACAACCTGGACTTCCACGCCCAGGTGCGCCCCTTCGTCTCCACCGACGCCCAGGCGTCCCTGTGGGACGGTAAGGGAGGCGGCACCACGGCCCATGCCTTCATCGCCTGCTTCCTGGGCGACACCACGGAAGCCCTGCTCCAGTTCGCGGCCCATCTCCCGCCCGAAGTACCCCGCATTGCGCTGGTGGACTTCAACAACCGTTCGGTCCAGGAGGCTCTGTGGGTCACCGAGGCCATGTTCCGGCGCTACATGGAACTGCGCACGGCGGGGGAGGAGACCGAGGCCCGGAAGTTCGTCCTCTTCGGCGTGCGTCTGGATACCGCGAGTAACCTGCGGGACGAATCCATCCCCCCTTTGGGTGACCCCAAACTCGATTTGGGCGTGGTACCTCGGCTGGTGGTGGCCATGCGGGAAGCCCTGGATCGGGCCTGGGAATCCTGGGACATCCCCCGAACGTGGCGGGAGGAGGCGGCGCGATATTGCCGCAACGTCAAGATTGTGGTCTCTGGTGGCTTCACCAAGGAAAAAATCGCCCTGTTCGAGAAACTGGGCGCACCGGTGGACTATTACGGGGTGGGGTCCTGGTTCTTCCAGAACGCGGGAGGCACCCTGACGGACTACACCGCGGACGTGGTTCGGGTCCAGGTGCGCGGGGAATGGGTACCTATGGCCAAGGTGGGCCGTCGTCCATGCGACAACCCGGACTTGCAGCGGGTCTGGTAAGAGGGATTTGGACAAGAAGGGACCATGTGGACAACGGCGAAAGCCGCTGCCCACATGGTCCCTTTCACCTTAAACTGCCTGGCTTTCCAAAAAGGCCTGCACCGTCTCCCAGGCTTCCGGTGAGGTGATGAGAATGAGGCGGTCACCGGGTTGCAGGCGGGTATCGCCATGAGGGATGAGCACCTCCCGTCCCCGGTGGATGCTGGCCAGAAGAACCTCTTTGGGCCAGGGAATATCCTGTACCCGTTTCCCCACCCAGGGAGACCGGGCATCCAGTTGAATCTCGATGACCGGAGTACCACCCACGGTTTCCAGTTGCACCTGTTCCGCCTTGTACTGTTCGGTGACCTGCTGCATGAGGGCCATTTCGTAGGCCCGGATGATGTCGGCCCGGTTCAGCCATCCAATCATACGGTGGGGGTCGTCCGGGTCGACGACCGGCAGGCGCCCAATATCCCGGCGAACCATCTTGCGCAGGGCCTGGGCCACCGTTTCGTTCGGGTAGGCCACAATCAGGTCGTACGTGCAAAAGTCCCGAATGGGACGGTAAATATTGTTGGGGTCTCGGGTAACGGCGTACTCAATATCACTAACGCTCAGCACGCCTACCAGATGTCCCTGCTCATCCACCACCGGCAGGCCATGGGCCCGCACGCGCTCCATACGCTGGGCGGCCTCCTCCAGGGTCATGGTCACCCGAAGCACATCGGGCGGGGGTTTCATCACATCCCGCACTCGAAGCGTCTCCAGGATGTCCACCCGTTCTTGGGTACGGATGCGGAAGCCGTCACGCACCAGGCTCAAGGTATAGACGGACTCCGGTTCCAAAATTTCAGACAGGAAAACGCACACGATAACGGAGGCCATCATGGGGAGCAGAATATGGTAGTCGTCCGTCATCTCGAAGAGCAACATGATGGCCGTGACGGGTGCACGCACCGTACCCGCCAGCACGGTAGCCATCCCGACCAGCGCGTACGCCGAGGGTTCCAGGGAAAGCCCCGGTAGCAGGCGAGCCATGAGCATACCATAAGCGCCCCCCAGAGCCGCGCCCAGGGCCAAGGAAGGCGCAAAAACGCCCCCGACGAACCCACCTCCCAGGCTCCCCGCGGTGGCCAGAATCTTGAGCACAAGGAACAACACCAAAAACCCCAAGGAAAGGGGCGCTCCGTGCAAAATCTCGCTCACCGTTTCGTAACTATCACCCAAAAGCGCGGGCATAAAGGTCGCCACAATGCCCAAAACCAAGCCCACGAGAACGGGGCGTATCCCCCGAGGCAAAGGATGGAAGAGACGATGTCCCAGGTCTAAAGCCCGGATGTACACGAAGGAAACCAAAGTGGCCAGCACACCCAGGCCAAAGTACAACGGGAACTCCAACACCGAGTGGAAGGTGTAAGGTGGAATGGGAAAAGCCGGTTGTGGGCCGAAAACAGCTCGGGAGAGGACCGAGGCCGCGACCGCGCCCAGGATGAGCACGCCCAAGGTACCGGTGGCGAACTCTCGTAAGATGATTTCGATGGCGAAGAACACCCCGGCAATGGGCGCGTTGAACGCCGTCGCAATGCCCGCTGCCGCACCCGTAGCAATGAGCATCCGGGTGCGATGCATAGAGAGGCGCAGTCTTCGACCAATCCAGGCTCCAATGCTCGATCCGATTTGTACACTGGGGTCCTCCGGCCCCACAGAAGCGCCGGCCGAGATGGAAATCACCGACGCCAAGGCCTTCCAGGGGGTGGCCCAGTACGGAATCGAACCCCCGTAAAAGATGGCCCGGATGATGGAGGATACCCCGTGATAGCGCTCCGGGGGCAAGAGCCGGCGCTGCATCCAGGCGATAAGCACACCCGCCGCGCCCAGAAGAAGCGGCAGGTACAGGAAACCGGGCATCCCGGCTCCCTGCCAAGCCATGGCCAAATCGTACTGTAACCACTGCGTGGTGTGATGCAACGCCAGTTTGAAGAGAATCACCCCCAGGCCTGCCAGCACCCCCACCGTGATGCCGAAGAAGATTTCCCACGAATGCTGCAAAAGTAGAGGATGCTTCCACCAGCGCTGGCGCATCATGGTCACGGCCTCCGATTCGAGAAGCGATGGGCGCTCCTTGGCAACCTTTCCGATTTTACACCACCCCAAACCTTGTAGGGTAAGGAGGAGGCAGCCTGTCGCATACCCATATCTTACGAGGTTCAAGACTGGAGTTATTTTCGGCATATCTCGCGTAGTCCTGACCGGGCACGGGACCAAAATTCGCTGACGGCCGTCGGCCGACCGCCGTCAGCCTTTCTTTCCCCTCTCTCGATCCTGGGCCCGGACAGAACCATTCACGGTTTGCAGAAATAGGTTTGGCCGGCCCATCCGGCATGCCCTTCGTTTGGGGTGAGAACCGAAATCGCGCTTAAGATAAGGGTATGCACCAGAGGAGGCAGCCCTTTCCCTGCTCCAAATGTGGCCGGCATCTCCGATCACGCGATTTGCGGCGACCCTATCGGTCGCCGCAAACGGAGGTGGGTGTGTGGTGGGGGGTGGGATGCGAGGGGATAGCGGACGATGCTAAGGCGTGGTCTCCAGGGGTAAACCTGCCTGGGTCCAGGCAATCATACCGC
>WFUL01000066.1 GCA_015484985.1 Anaerolineales bacterium
CCCCTCCAGGCCCGGCCTTATGTGTCCGACGAAGCGCCCCAGACACCTCCGTTCCTGCTCAAGGCGTGGGCAGGCTACCAGGGCCTCAAGGAGCCCGGCACCCGCACCTATGAAGTCCGCCTCCCCGGAGGGACGGCCTGGCTGTACGAGATCACCTGGTGTACCACTACCCGCGACCTGCTGGAGGACAACCGGGCGAAAATCACCTGGCGCTTCTTCTGGGAGGGCCAGCCCGTTGAGATTCCCTTTGAAGAGCGGGTTCGGTCCTTCCCAAAACGAGAGCGCGTATGCCTCATCCGTGAAGCCCTCCTTCAGTTCCCCGTGGTACCGGAGGAAACCACGGTCACCCTGGAAGAAGTCTGGGACTTCGCCGAGGACGTGGACGACGGTTGGGACGTGTATCCGGCAGGGGAATACCGGCATGTGTACAAATTGATCCTCCTTCCCGAGAACCCCCTGGTCTCCGAGACCACCGACTGCCGAAGGACCTGGACGGAGGTCCTGGACCGGGTGACGCCTCTCATCTGCCAGCCTTCGGAACCCCTATGGGATTGGTGGCAAAACCGGGAAGAAGCGAACGACTACTGGGAGGGGGAATTTTCGGTGCGCAAAGACCGACTGGTCATCCTGGCCACCGGGCGGCAAGGTTTCTCCTCCTGGCGTCTTTTCCCCTTTGCACCTTTGGACCAGTTCTTTTTCGGCTTCTATTTCTACCAATTCAAAGGCTCCTACAAATCGGGCCACTTCGGTGGCATCCGCCTCTGGAACCCTGACGCCGATATCTACATCCGTTTCCACATCCATCCTGTCTTTCAGGTGCGTGGGTCCCTGGGGACTTCCTTCGGAGGATGGCATATTGACCGATGGTCTCCTGGGGAAAAACCCCGTTTGCTCAAGAATGGGCGAACTTCCGACCCCCAACAGGTCTCCGTGCCTATAGCCGTACTGAGCGATGGCAAGACCCTCCAATTCTTTGTGAAGCACCGACGGGTGTACCAATTGAAACAGGCCGGCCCCTGGTTGGTCTATTTGAGCTTCGGCGCCCCTGCCGACCAAAAATTCATTTATGACTTTCTTCGGGTCTTCTTCGCCATTCCCCAAGGACAACCTTAGTGGGGAGAAAAGGCAGGGCATCTACGTCTGGCCATAGATTCTACGCTCCAGGTGGTGGACGGTCTCCCCGTCCACCACCGTTTTTTCAACCTCTTCTGACTTATGAGGCCTGGACCGGACTTTGGACAGAAGGGTTTGCCTTCCCCAAAAAACTGGTCTACAATCCCTTTGGACGCCGGTTGAACACCATCCACGTGGGACGGCTTCCTTCCGGTCCCAACGCGCCCTGACCGGGGAACGTCACGGCTCCCTGCGGGCTTTGCATCATCGAAACCGCCACCACCAACCACAACCAACACCCGAACCAACGACCCACAGGAGGTGCGGCCATGGCCCATCCCTTCCCCCAGTACAACCGCTTCGTGTGGCACCCCACTCCCGAATATACCGAACGCGCGCATCTCACCCGGTTCATGCGGCAGCACGGCATCCCCGATTTCGACACCCTCATGAAGCGCTCGGTGGAAGACATCGCCTGGTTCACCGACGCGGTGCTCAAGTACCTGGACATCCGCTTCTACGAACCCTACACCCAGGTGGTGGACCTCTCCCGGGGCAAGCCCTGGCCCAGATGGTGCGTGGGCGGCAGGATGAACATCGTCCACAACCTGCTGGACAAGTACATGGGCACCGAGAAGGAAAACCAGCCCGCGCTCATCTGGGAGGGCGAGGAAGGCCAGACGGTCACCTGGACCTACCGCCGGCTTTATGAGGAGGTCAACCGGGTGGCCAACGCCCTGCGGGAACTGGGCCTGGGCCGGGGCGACGCGGTGGGCATCTTCATGCCCATGACCCCGGAAATCGTGGCCGCGATGCTGGCCATCGCCAAGATTGGGGGCATCATCCTGCCCCTGTTCTCGGGCTTCGGCGTGAACGCGGTGGCCACCCGCCTGGCCGATGCCGACGCCAAGGCCCTCTTCACGGCCAACGGCTTCTATCGCCGGGGCAAGGTGGTGAACATGAAGGCCGTCGCGGACGAAGCCGCCAAACAGGTGCCCACCCTGAAGCACATCATCGTGCACCGCCGGGTGCCCGATTTCGACGTGCCTATGCAGGAAGGGCGGGACGTCTGGTGGCACGACCTCATCCCTCGCCAATCCCCCGAGGCCGAGACCGAAATCACCGACGCGGAAGACGTGCTCATGGTCATCTACACCAGCGGCACCACGGGCAAGCCCAAGGGCGCGGTGCACACCCATTGCGGCTTTCCCGTCAAGGCCGCGCAGGACATGGCCTTCGGCACCGACGTGCACCCCGGCGACCGCATCTGGTGGATGACGGACATGGGCTGGATGATGGGGCCCTGGCTGGTCTTCGGCGCGCTCATCCTGGGCAGCACCTTCTTCATCTACGACGGCGCGCCCAACTACCCCGATGTGGACCGGGTCTGGGCCTTAGTGGAACGGCACCGGCTGACCCATCTGGGCCTTTCCCCCACCTATGTGCGGGCCATCATCCCCCACGGCCTGGAGCCGGTGAAGAAGCACGACCTGAGCAGCCTTCGGTTCTTCGCCTCCACGGGCGAACCCTGGAACCCCGAACCCTGGATGTGGCTCTTCGAGAAAGTGGGCGAAGGCAAGCGGCCCATCATCAACTACTCGGGCGGTACGGAGATTTCCGGCGGCATCGTCATGGGGAACCCCCTGCGGCCCCTGAAGCCCTGCGGCTTCTCCGCGGCCTGCCCCGGCATTGACGCGACCGTGTTCGACGGGGAAGGCAAGCCCGTGGTGGGCGAGGTGGGCGAACTGGTCATCCGCCAGCCCTGGATTGGCATGACCCGGGGCTTCTGGAAGGACCCCGATCGGTACATCCGCACCTACTGGTCCCGCTGGCCCGACGTGTGGGTGCACGGGGATTACGCGCTGGTGGACGAGGACGGCCAGTGGTACATCCTGGGCCGCTCCGACGACACCCTCAAGATTGCGGGCAAGCGCCTGGGTCCCGCGGAGGTGGAATCCGTGGTGGTGGAGCACCCCGCGGTGGTGGAATCCGCGGCCATTGGCGTGCCGGACCCGGTGAAGGGCCAGGCCCTGGTGGTGTTCGCGGTGCTCAAGCCGGGGGTGGAACCCACGGACGCGCTGCGGCAGGAAATCCACGACCTGGTGGTACGGCACCTGGGCAAACCCCTGGCCCCCAAGGCCGTGCACTTCGTGGACGACCTGCCCAAGACCCGCAACGCCAAGGTCATGCGCCGCATGATTCGGGCCGCCTACCTGGGCCAGGACCCCGGCGACACCTCCGCCTTAGTCAACCCCGAGGCAGTGGAGGCCATCAAGCGGGCGCGGTAATTCACTTCACCTTGAACAACAACTCCACCAGATACCCTGGTGGCTGGCGGTGTTCCCGCACCACCACGGCGAAGAAGGCGTTCCCCCGTTGCCATACCTGGACCTGGGCGTCCTGGGGGAAGGCGGCCAGGGAGGCCATGGTTTCCGGCGGGACCCGGACCCATCCCTGGGGCGCCAGCCAGTCCGCGTACAGGCCGAAGATGTCCTCGGGGGACATCTGGGTGACGAAGGCCATGTCCACGCCTTCGACCACGGGCATCATCTGGGCATCGGGGGGCTGGGGCACTTCCTGCTCCCAAAAGGCCCTGTCCCCTTCCCATGAGGGCGGTGCGGACGTACGCCCCACGGACCGGGAAGGCGTTTGAGGGCTCGGCGTTGACGATGGAGAGGGCACCTGGGCAGACGAAGAGGGGACGGGCTGAGGGGACACCGGAGACGGGGTCGCACCGGTAGCCAGCTGTCCCGCCCCCCATCGACACGATAGAAGGAGGGCCCAGACCAGACCGAGCCCACCAAGGGCCATACGCCCCCGATACCCCATCCAAAGGTGAAAGAACACCATCGCATACCTCTTGAAGATAAGGTGGTATGCTTCAGCCTACCCCGCCCCGGTCAGGAAAACGTCGGGATGCGAAATCCATCACATACACAATCGCAGCACGTTCGCAGGGCATAATACCAACTCTTCTGCAAGGTGAAACATTGGAGCGAAATTCGACGCAAAAGGCGACCCGCCGCTCCATGTAGATTATGGAAAGGTTCCTATACTTTCGCATAGGTCTCTTCGGGTACAGGGCCGCAGAAAACAGCTGACGGCCGTCGGCCGACCGCCGTCGGCGAATTTTGGTCCCGTGCCCGATGAGGGCTACAGTGCCATTGTCCTACCTCACGGGAGAATTGGCATAACACATGTCACACTGAATACGTGACAAAACTCATATCCCGTTAGGTTGTGTGAACTTGATATACTGAGGGAGCAAGTTCTGTGCGATGGGAGGGAACCATGGCCAACGAGGTGGTGTTACAGGTTCTGAAGCGAGAAGGCAACGGACATCAAGAGGCCTCCCCACAAGGCGCCTCGGTGACGGAACGCCTGGATTTGGTACGGCGGGCCCTGGAGGACATCTTCTGCTTACGGCACATCGGCCGGGACGAAATTCTCTTCCGGCAAGGGGAACCGGCCAAGCACATTTACTACATCCTGCGGGGACGCATTGTGCTGGAACGGGCCGACGAACACGGCCATTCCAGCATTCTCTGCATGCGCAAAGCGGGGGATTTCCTGTGCCCCCTGTCCCTGTTTGACGCCTCCGGCCTGCACATCGGGACGGCCCGGGCCCTGGAGCCCAGCATCGTGCTGATTGCCCCCAAGGAACGCTTCGTGGAAGCCTATCAAAGCTATCCCGTCCTGTGGGAATGGGCCCACCGACAGTGCTTCATGCAAATTCACGGTCTCATGGACCGCCTGAACATGGCCCTGCACCACACGGTGGAGGAACGGCTGGCCTGGCTGCTGTGGCGGGAAGCCCAACAATGGGGAGCGAACGATAAAAACGAGGCCATGGAAATCCATCTGACCCAACAGGAACTGGCCGCCTGGATTGGCGCGACCCGGGAGACGGTCTCCCGCATCCTGCAGCGCTGGAAGCAGAAGGGATGGATTCAGGTGCGCCGCGGTCGCCTCATCGTCCTCCAACCCCAGGCGCTGAAAGACCTGGTGGACCGAAAAGGTGAAGGGGCGGAAGAGTGAGGGAAACAGAAGCGTCATCACAGGGTGAGACGTAAACGCCAGGCGCCCGGCCCATTCGACCGGGCGCCTGGTGGTTTCGGGATCAGCACATCCCGGCTTTTTGGAAGGTCCGGCCCTCAAGGAGCCACAATGGGGAGATTGGCCTGCACCCAGGCCAGGATGCCACCCTGCAATTCATACACTTCTTGGAAGCCCAACTTACGCATAATGGGCAGGGCCTGTCCGCTGCGGTTCCCGCTACGGCAGTACACCAAGTAGGTCTTGGTCTTGTCCAACTGGTCCAGCTGCTGGGCAAAATCCGGCGCATAGAAGTCGATGTTGATGGCGCCAGGGAGATGTCCCGCCTGAAATTCCTGAGGCGTACGGATGTCCAGGACCACAAAATTCGGGTCGTCCTGACGTGCTTGCAAGAGCTCGTACGCGTCCTGCGGCGAGACCCGCTGAATGCGGGTCTGGGACGACGAGCCCCCACATCCCCCCAGGACCAGACCACCGACGAGCACCAACCCACCCAGAAGCGCGAACCACCATCTTCGATGCATCGCACATCCTCCTTCGCGTCACGAAATGCTCCATGCGGCTACGACTTTCCGAAGGCCCTTTATACTGGATGGTGGAACGAATGACAAGTGGCAGGGAGCGGACGTGTCAAAACAGGACCCTCGGTCCCCTCAAGTGAAATGGAACCGCCTTTACGCCCAGGGGAGGCGGTCACGCTTGCATCCCACCCTGGTGCAGTATCTCCCCTGGGCTTCTGTAGGACGCGCCCTGGACATCGCCTGCGGCACGGGAGAGAACGCCCTGTACCTGGCCCAGCAGGGGTTCCACGTGGACGCGCTGGACATCTCCGAAGTCGCCCTCCGTCAGGCCCAACGGCAGGCGCGAGCCCGCGGGCTCCCGGTGCACTTCATCGTGTGTGACGCGGTCACCTTCTCCTATCCCCCCAACACGTATGACCTGGTGCTCAACTTCTACTTCCTGGAACGACGCATCTTTCCGCTTATCGCCCGAACCTTAAAACCGGGGGGACTGCTCATCTTCGAAACCTTCAACTGGCGCCACCGTCAGGTGCGACCCGAGGCCAATCCCGCGCATCTCCTGCGCCCGGGGGAATTGGGGCAGGCCTTTACCGACTTAGGGTTTCACATCCTCACCCACAAGGAAGAGGACAATCGAACCACCCTGGTGGCCCGTAAACCCAAGGCCCCGTAGCCCTCCCGGGGTTTGGACAGGACTTTGGTGACGCTTGGTCCATATGGGTCCATAGCACCATCCCTCATGTTCCCTGA
>WFUL01000067.1 GCA_015484985.1 Anaerolineales bacterium
AGGTCCTCCTCGGTGATGGGCCGGTGAAGCACGGCTTCTACTACGACTTCGAGCTCCCCCGGCCAATCACCGAGGAGGACCTGAAGGACATCGAGGCGCGCATGCGGGAAATCATCGCCGAAGACCATCCCTTCGTCCGCCGGGTGATCACGCCTGAAGAGGCCCGGGAGTTGTTCAAGGACCAGCCCTACAAGCTGGAGCTCATCGAAGACATCCTAAAGCGGGGCACCGATGAGTACGGAAACCCCCTGCCCCCGGGACAGCAACCCGTGCTCACCACCTACCGACACGGTCCCTTTGAGGACCTGTGTCGAGGGCCTCATGTAGAGCGCACGGGCCAACTCAACCCCAAGGCCTTTAAGTTGATGAACATCGCCGGAGCCTATTGGCGGGGGGATGAAAAGAACCCCATGTTGACCCGAATTTATGGCACCGCGTGGCGCACGCCCAAAGAGTTGCGGCAGTACCTCAACTGGTTGGAGGAAGCCAAGAAGCGGGACCATCGGCGTTTGGGTCGGGAGTTGGGCCTGTTCTACTTCGCGCCGGAGGAAATCGGCCCCGGCATCCCCCTGTTCGCGCCCAAAGGCGAAATCGTCCGACATCTGATGGAATCCTTCGTGCGGGAAGTGCAGACCCGCTACGGCTACCAGCACGTGTGGACCGCGCATCTGGTGAAGCAGAACCTGTATCGGAAGTCCGGGCACCTGGACAACTACGCGGAATTCATGTTCCCGCCCATGGTGGATGGGGAGGACGTGTACCGCCTCAAACCCATGAACTGCCCCAGCCACATGACCCTCTACAAGAAGATGGGCGTGCACTCCTATAAGGAGCTGCCCTTGCGGTTTGCCGAGTTCGCCACCCTGGACCGCTACGAGAAGAAGGGCGAGCTCCAGGGCCTGACCCGAGTCCGGGCCCTGACCCAGGACGATGCCCACATCTTCTGCACGCCGGACCAAATCGAGCAGGAGTTCCTCCTGGCCCTGAAAATCATCCAGGAAGTGCTCAACCGCTATCGGTTCACCGATTACCGGGTGCGCCTTTCCCTGCGAGGGAAAGGGGAGAAGTACATCCAGGACGAGGAAAAGTGGAAGCAGGCCGAAGGGGCCCTGCGGGCCGCGCTCAAGGCCGCGGGCCTGGATTACTTCGAGGCCGAGGGCGAGGCGGCCTTCTATGGACCCAAGGCCGACTTCCTGGCCACCGACGTCCTGGGCCGGGAGTGGCAGCTGTCCACCATCCAGGTGGACTTCATCATGCCTGCCCGCCTGGGCCTGACCTACATCGGTCCCGACGGTAAGGAGCACACCCCGGTGGTCCTGCACCGGGCGGTCACGGGGACCACGGAGCGCTTCCTGGGCATCCTTATCGAGCACTTCGCGGGCGCGTTCCCCGTGTGGCTCGCGCCCGTGCAGGCGGTGCTCATTCCCATCACCGACCGCCACGTGGCCTACGCGCGCGAGGTAGCCGAGAAACTGCGGGCCCGGGGGTTGCGGGTGGAAGTGGATGACGGTCCGGAACGCATGAACTACAAGATTCGCAAAGCCCAGACCCAAAAGGTGCCCTATATGCTGGTGGTCGGCGACAAGGAGGTGGCCGAAGGTACGGTGGCCGTGCGGTTGCGGTCGGGTGAGAACCTGGGTCCCATGTCCTTGGAGGCCTTCTTGCAGAAAGCCCAGGAGGATATCGAGGCGGGCGTGTAGCCATGTCGGTCACGGACGAAGGTACCGGAACCCTCTGGATGAGTCCTGTCGTGGGGGGTGTGGAGGCCGACCGGGTCCGGATTGGTCTTCGGGCCCGGGGGCCCTCCCATTGGCGGGTTCGGGTGTACGAGGAGGGTAGCCAGGAACCGTTTTGGGTCTCTGAAGCCCAATCGGCCCGGATGGAACGCGGGTTCACTGTGGTGTTCCAGGTCCTGGGCTTGAAACCGGATACGGTGTACCGTTACGAGGTGGAGAACGCGGAGACCGGACAACGGGTCGCCCAGGGTCGGTTCGCCTCGGCACCGCCTTTGGGGCAGCCCCAGCCCTTTGTCTTTTCCGTGGGTACCACCTTTCTTCCGGGGGCCCCGGGGGTTTCTCCCAAAGCCCTGGAGGTAGCGGAGCCTCGTGGGTTTGTCTTCCTTTTGGGAAACCCCGTGTGCGCCGATGCCTGGCGGGCCAACGGGTTGGGTCGTATTCCCGAGACCCTGGAGGACTACCGCACTCTGTACCGGCAAGCCTGGGCGTCCCAAGCCTGGCGCCGTGTGTTCGCCCGGATGCCGGTGTTCGCCATTTGGGGCCATCGGGTGGTGGACTGGGGATGGTCCTGGGCCGATGTGGACCGCACAGAGGCCCGGTTGCCCTGGGG